>JBDTVX010000378.1:0-5346 GCA_040007015.1 Ferruginibacter sp.
AAAAAAACACGGGGTTATCTCCCGTAGAATACCGGAATAAATATAATAAAGCGATGATACTGTTTCAAAACAATTAGGCGTTACCGTTAGTTATATTTTCCAGGAGCTGTTTCACCGCCAAATTAGCACATTAGCAAATTAGCACATTAGCACATTCTCACTCCGGCATTGCCTGCTACAAATTGCTCGCAACCATAATCACATATATTTCAGGGCTTCATATCCCAGCAGCCTGCGCCATAAGGCGATCTGTCCGATACAGTTGGCTTCGCGGTAAGTCATAAAGGATACCAGGTCATAAAAACGCATAGACTCGCCAGGCATCATTTCGAAAGTCTTGTCCAGCCGCACATCATTTACATTAGAGAGTGCGTCCCTTAATAACGGGCTAATGTTTTCCCAGTCTTTCCTGAATTCGGCGAGTGATGGATACCGGGCACCGTCCTGGATGCCTTTATGATCCTTAAAAAAATCATTTCCCGTTTGTTTTTGCTCAATGCCCAGGTCATTAGCTAATTCATATCTTTCATGAACCAGGCTGCCAGTTAGCCAGGCGATATGATTTGCCTTTGTGTTTAAACGATTGTGCGCATCGTCCTCTGAAATGCCATCAATGGCTTTTGAAAAAAAGCCGGTATGCATATCATACAAGGCAATGATTGAGTACATCCTGCTGCTGACTGTTTTTATTTCCATGGTTGTGTTATTTAGTTAAGTAAAAATGTTTCATAGCATTATAGATCGTTTCCGGATGGTTATGAATAGGGCGTCAATTTTTTATATTAAAATAAGATTACAAATATATTGACATGAAACTAAGAGAAGAGGGTGTAAACACGCCAATCTGCGGGGTTGATTACGACAAAAATTTTCTCTATTTTTGAAGCATGAAGCATATATCAATCCTTGTTCCTGAAGGCGCTATTTTAGGCAGCCTCGAAGGCTCCCGCCAATTGTTTACCCAGGTAAATGAGTTTTTTAAAGCAAAGGGGGCACCTCCGTTGTTTAAAGTACAGTTGGTAGGACTTTCGAAAGGAACTCAATTAAGCGGTGGATTATTTACTGTCAATACTGAACTGGTAATTGATGAGGTACACAAAACAAACCTTATCATCATACCTGCTCTTGACGGGGAGATAAAAAATGCAGTGGAAAGGAACCGCGATTTTATTCCATGGATAATAAAGCAATATAAGGGCGGGGCGGAAGTTGCCAGCCTTTGTATGGGCGCTTTTTTATTGGCTTCCACGGGCTTATTAAAAGGAAGGAAGTGTGCCACACATTGGATGGCCACCAATGATTTTAGAAAAATGTTCCCGGATGTAAATCTGGTAACCGAGAAAATCATTACGGATGAGCAGGGCATTTATTCAAGCGGTGGCGCTTTCTCTTACCTGAATCTTATTTTATACCTGATAGAAAAATATGCCGGCCGGGAAATAGCCGTTCTTTCTGCTAAAGTATTTGCCATAGAAATACAACGGGATAACCAATTGTCATTTACTATTTTCCAGGGTCAAAAGGAGCATAACGATGAACCGGTAAAAAAAGCCCAGCTTTTTATTGAGAATAATTTTCCCGATAAAATAACGGTGGATCAACTGGCGTCCATGCTGCTGCTGGGCCGTAGAAATCTGGAGCGGAGGTTTAAAAAAGCGACGACCAATACCGTGGTTGAGTATATTCAGCGTGTGAAAATTGAAGCGGCAAAAAATAGCCTGGAATCCTTTCGGGAAAACGTGAATGAAGTAATGTACAAAGTTGGGTATACCGATCCTAAAGCTTTCCGCAGTACATTTAAAAAAATTACCGGCTTAACACCGATAGAATATCGAAATAAGTTTAACCGGGAAACACAGGCACATCCAACTACTGAGTACTGAATACCGAGTACTGAGTACTTAGTACTGAGTATTTAGTACTTAGCGAACGATCTTTCATAAACCTTGTAAATAATTTATTATGAGCAATCTTTTTAATAAAATTATCGATGGAAAGCAATTCAATTTTCAGCCGATTGAATTTGGTAATCAAACAGGCTATCATGTAGATGTTAAAGATGAAGAAGGTATCCGCTGGGAGTTCAGCATTTTACATGCGGATATCAATGATGCAAAAAAAATGAAAATTGAAGGGGCGCCGCTTCCTGCATGGATACATAATTTGCAGGCTACATTGATCAGGGTTATTAATGAACAGGAGTAAAAAAGGTAACTCACGCCTTTGGCTCTTAGGAAGCGCAAAGATTTAAGATGGTTCAAATATCAAAAAGAGCTACCGGTCGGCCGGGTATAAGAACCCTCCTTTGGAGGGCAGGGAAGCCTGGTATTTTCGCTATTGACAAAGCCATGAATACTTTTTACTTTGTGTCTATTATCCCCTAAACAAAATAGCATGAAAATTCCTTTAGCCGTTTCGATGATCGCCCTGGTGATCGTGGCATTATTGATTAGCGCCATTTCCCGTCAAAACGACATCGCCAGTTACGGAGAAAAGAGCAATGGTTACATGGCATTTAATTGGAGTAAGCCGCCTCATCCGGCGGCAATCATGGACTATTGGAAGAAGTACCCTGAAAAAATAAACGCAGTTAAAAAAATTGGATGGCTCGACTATGCATTAATGTTTATTTACTGTATTTACCTTTGCTGGAGCCTTAATTATCATAGAAAGCGCCCGCAAGAGGATCGTTCCTGGTTAAGGGCCTGGCTTACATTTGGATTGGTCGCGATAATACTTGGCACAGCCATTGACGCTTTCCAGGATTATAAGATATATCATTATGTAACTACTTCCGATCCTGTTGGGGAAATGCGTTATTACACCTGGATCAAATGGGGGGCATTACTATTGGGCATCATCCCGCTGATCATCGCCGCTTTGCCACGCGATGTACTCACTAAAAATTTTGCAGGCAGGAAACTTCGTTTCCTTTCGCAGTTATTGAAATCTATCTGGGTGTTTTTCCCCGGCATCCTTTTCCTGTTATTTCCAATACTTTGTTTTTGGATGTTTGGCCAGGGAAAGGATATCATTGTAGCTTTTATTGATAACAGGCCCTCCGGCAATACTGTTTTTTATTTTAATTATTTCCGGCTGATCTTTTTCCTGGCAATTGCTTTTTGGGTATATGTGAGTTGGTATTCTTCCAGGATCATTGCTTATATTAAAAAAAGGCAGCAGCTTGATCTGCAGAAGAACGCCGGTATTGATTTGAAGATCGCGGAAACTAATTTTGACAGTAAGAAAGATTATTTTGAAATAGGCAGGGATTTCCTGGATGAAATTCCCCGGGTAATTGGCAACAGTTGTTTTTTGATCCTGGAATTGGCTGTACTGCAATCGCCCGTATTATACAAAAGTATCAGTTCAATGGAAGCCGCTCTATTTTTCTTTATTTCATTGATCATTTTATGGCATATCAATCAATGGATCACCTGGCGGCAAGAGGATAGACCAGCCTTATCTAAAAAAAAATATATGTCCGAAAGAGTGGCCTTCAGAAGGTTGTTCTGGATAATGCTGACCATTTTTATTATACTTATGCTGATCAGCAGTCTTTTTAATATCGGCAGTAGTATCTGGGTACTTTTTGCCCTGCTAATATTGTTTCATGTTGTTTTTATTTTCTACATTAATCTTCGCCGGGCAGATATGGAAACCCATGCCCTTACTGCGAAAACGGAAGCAAAAACAGAGGATAAGGAAAGCAGGAGCCTGTTGAAAAAAACAATGGACTATTTTTGTATTCCGCGGAAGGAGATCGGATATTACCGGTGGTTTTTAATGATCGGTGCGGCAGGGATCGTCTTTTATTTATTAGGAATATTCTGGCTTGGCTTCGCCAGGGCGCTGGGGCCGTTCCCATTAATTATTCTTGCTTTCGGCGTGCTACTTACTTTTGGTAATATTGTAACCGCTTTTTCCGTCCGTTACAGGGTGAATTTCCATTTTTTATTATTCCTGTTTGCATTACTGCTGGGCCTCAAAGAAACACATGAAGTGAAGACTCTTTCTTTAAAAGACAGTAGCAAACAATATAAATTCCGGCCCGATTTAAAAACCTACCTCACGGCATGGCTGTCCAATAAAAATCTTCAGTCGGATACCTGTTATGATATGTATTTTGTAATGTCCAATGGCGGGGCCTCCCGTTCCGGTTACTGGACGGCAGCAGTGCTTGGGAAGATAGAAGATTCATCGTTGGTAAAATATCCCGGGGACCGTTTTTCGGATCATGTATTTTGCCTTTCGGGTACTTCCGGCGGCGGGGTGGGTGTGGCCACTTTTTTTTCGCTGTTGCGTAATAAGACGGCCCAACCCAATCCCTGGTATGCTGCTTCCGCGATGTCTTTCTTAAGACAGGATTATTTCACCTACACTTTTGCCAGGATGCTTGGCCCTGATTTTTTTAATTATATATTTCATATCAGTGCAGTAGAAGACAGGGCCGCCGCTTTGGAAACCTCTTTCGAAACATCTTCCATGACGATACCCGATAGTACTTACCACGTGCCATTTGCAGACCAGCTTTCGGCATTTCCTGCCATGAATGGAAGCAGTGTTCAGTTGCCAATACTTTTTGTAAATACCACCCGCATGCAGGATGGTAATCCGGGCGTGGTGACTAACCTTAATTTAAGTTCAAATAAAGATATATTTAATAGCCGGGTGGATGTAGTGAAATTACTGGATTCGAATAAGGATATCAGTATCAGCTCGGGTGCTATCCTTGGTGCAAGGTTTCCCTATCTCAGCCCTGCAGGAAGAATTGCCAATGATTATTTTGTGGATGGCGGATATTTTGACAATTCAGGAGCGGGAGTGGTACAGGAAATAATAAGAGGGATATTAAAAATTGCCAAAGAAGATACCTCCCTTAAATTAAGGGAACAAATTAAGCGGCTCAACTTTAAAATATTGCATATTGTGAACAGCCCGGTAGGTTTTGAGTCGGCAGAAATGCAAAGTGTTGCACCCATTAAAAATGACTTATTAAGTCCCGGGCTTACGATCATTGGCGCATACGATATGCAAACCACGGTAAATGATGGAAGGCTCACTAACTATATTTCGGATATCAACCGGGATGAAGCTAACAGGGCGGCCTACACGCAGATTTCTTTGTATGAAAGTCCAACGGAATGGCGGAATGATCCCCTGCGGCAACGCTTTCGCAGGGAGCCCCCTTATGCAATGAATTGGTTTATGTCGGATACAACCGCTAACAGGATCAATAAAAGGTTGGGCAACAACCGGGTGCTGGATAGTTTGATCGGAGATTTTGGCAGGAAGATGGTTGTTAAGGGGAAGTGAAGTATGGGAGGTGGGTGAGGTAAATAAAGT
>JBDTVX010000379.1:0-5269 GCA_040007015.1 Ferruginibacter sp.
TTTTATTGACCGCTTTTTCTTCCGCCATCCGGTCATCTTCATTCAGGATGGAAGGCGTACCAACAGTTGCCGTAGCGGATGTATCCTTTGTTTCGCATGCTTCGATTAATATACCGGCAGAGGCCGTGCCGATCAATATTGTTTTGATTGATTTACGTCTGTCCATATAATTATCAATTTGCGATTAGCCATTGCCGTTACCCTTTAGAAAGATACCCGGGTAAAGGGTTAATTAAAGATTTTGCTTTTTTAGTTGGTCAACGATATATTCGGAGGCCCTCATTGACAAAGCTAAAATTGTCCAGGTGATATTTTTATCAGCCTGTGATACAAACTGGCCGCCATCTACATTGAATAAATTTTTACAATCATGCGACTGGCTCCATTTGTTGAGTGCGGATTTTTTCGAATCATCACCCATCCTGACCGTGCCCGCCTCATGAATAATATTGCCGGGATTAGCCAGGCCATAATCATTGTGCGGCCCATCCTTATCACCGAAGGTAACAACGGCGCCCATCTTGTGCAGGATCTCCGTAAACGTCTCCTGCATATGCTTTGCCTGTTTGATCTCGTACCCGCTGTTTTTGGTATTGAACCGTAAAACAGGAATGCCATATTTATCCACTACAGCCGGATCTATCTCACAAAAATTCGATTCAAAAGCAATGCTTTCCCCGCGTCCGGCCAGGTATACGCCGGAACCATAAAAATACCGCAGGTCTTCTTTCAGCGAGGCTCCATACCCGCCTGCCTCTTTCTTCTTGCCATTCACAGGCACCTGGCCGTTATAACTTTCCACGCCAAAGCCAAAGCCATAGGCAGGCTGATCCATACCGCCGCCGTACTCGATATGATAACCGCGGGGAAAATCCAGTTTTTTATTATCGAGCCACCAGGGCGTGTACACGTGCATGCCGCCCACGCCATCTTCATTGTATCTTTTTCTGCCGAAGAGATGAGGTAATGCCCCGCCCATTGCTGCCCCTGTAGAATCATGTAAATATTTGCCTACCACGTTACTGGAATTGGATAGTCCGTTGGGATGCTGTTCGGATTTTGAATTGAGCAATAACCTGGCGCTTTCACAGGTGCTGGCTGCCAATATCACCACCCTTCCCTGCACCTGGTATTCCTGCATGTCTTCCTTATTTACATAAGACACGCCTGTTGCCAGTCCTTCTTTATTGGTGAGTACCTCACGGGCCATTGCATTGGTCACCAGGTCAACATTACCGGTTGCCACGGCCGGTTTTACCAATACGGAGGAGGAAGAGAAATCAGCATATATTTTGCAGGAACGTCCGCATTGCGCGCAATAAAAGCAGGCGCCTCTTTCTTTATTGATTTGCCTGGTTAGGATGGACAAGCGCGATGGTATAACGGGAATACCTATACCGGTAGCCGCTTTTTTGATAAACATTTCGTGGAGGCGGGGTTTGGGCGGAGGTAGGAATATTCCATCCGGATCGTTGGGCAGACCTTCATTGCTGCCAAACACGCCGATCAGCTTTTCTATTTTATCATAATAAGGTTTTACATCATCATAACCGATCGGCCAGTCGTCGCCCAGGCCATCGATGCTTCTTCGTTTAAAATCTTTTGGCCCGAACCGAAGCGATATCCTGCCCCAGTGATTGGTTCTGCCACCCACCATTCTTGCTCTCCACCATTCCCATTTTGTTCCTGGCGCATGTGTATACGGCTCCCCGTCAATTTCCCATCCCCAATAGGATGCATCAAAATCGCCAAAAGGCCTGAACTTAGTACTGGCGCCCCTTCGCGGGGAATCCCATGGATTTTTTAACTGCGCTGAATTGATTGCAGGATCATAGTCGGGCCCTGCTTCCAGCAGGCATACTTTTAACCCGGCGTTTGCAAGCACATAGGCCGCCATGCCCCCACCCGCACCTGAACCAACAATAACAGCGTCGTATAATTTGGATTGTTTTTTAATTTGGAGCGTATCTCCCATACAGCATTTTTTATTGGGTGAATATCTGCTAAACAAAGTTCAATATAAGGATTTATTTTATTTTGACACAACCATAATTTTATTGTTATGAGCATTTGTTTTTCAATTAAGCCTGCCCCACTGCGTCATTCAGGCGGGCATCGTCCCCGCCTTAGCGGGGCTCCCCCCTAACTGCAAACCATTGTGGATCTTTTATTATGTTATAAATTAAAAAAATCATTCCGCAGTTTAGCTTTTTAACATGTCTACGATTGGCTTTTCAATCCATTCCAAATCCAATTGATGATCAATAATTATTTTATATAAAATAATCAACGAACCACAATTTGGAATCGTTTTACCCCTAAATTTACTTTATGGTTTTATCCAATAAATGAATTTATAAAACACATCCTTTACATAAATTTATGCTAACTTAAAACGACTGTTAATATGAAACAAATTAAGATCTTATTGCTTGCAACCACACTCTTTATTTCCCTTCAATCCATTGCGCAGCAAGGCGATCCGAAGGCTACAGAAGTTTGGCAGCCGGAGCCGAAAGTAGTTACACCAGGTAATGATAATAAGCCGCCATCGGATGCTATCATTTTATTTGATGGTAAGGACCTTGGTGAGTGGGTATCTTCAGCCGATTCTACCGCACCTGCCAAATGGATCGTATCAGAAGGGATACTTACGGTAAGCAAGACCACAGGAAATATACAAACAAGGAAATCTTTTACCGATTACCAGCTGCACCTCGAATGGCGGATACCATCCAATATAACAGGGGAGGGGCAGGCAAGAGGCAACAGCGGGTTATTCCTTGCATCTACGGGCAAGGGCGACGCCGGCTATGAATTACAGATACTTGATTGCTATAATAATAAAACCTATGTAAACGGGCAAACTGCCAGCATTTACAAGCAGGGTATCCCGTTAGCCAATGCCTGCAGAAAGCCTGGCGAATGGCAAACTTATGATGTGATTTGGACGGCACCACGTTTTAATGAGGACGGATCTCTGTTATCTCCTGCACATGTAACGGTAATTCATAACGGTGTGTTGGTGCAGAACAATACAGAGCTAAAAGGAGCAACCTTTTATATTGGACAACCGGTGTATAAAAAGCACGGGCCCGAACCCATAAAATTACAGGCGCATGGTGATAAAAGTGAACCTCTCAGCTTCCGGAATATCTGGATAAGGGAACTATAATTAATTAGCTAATGTGCTAATGTGATAATTGGGCAGTCACGCTATTTTCTGCTGATCACTAAAATAAAATCCCCCGAAGTAGCTGAATCTTCAGGGGATTTTTATTTTAAATTCTTACATACTGACAAAGCAAATAATCGAAAAGCATTAAGCACAATTGCCAATTTAGCAGTCCACCAATTAGCAAATCAGCACAATAGCAAATTGGCTAATTATTGTTTTAACGCATACTTTATTCCGCCCAGTAAATGCTGTAAATAAGCCGGTTCACTATATGATTCTGTTGTATGTCCCAGTTCCGTGTAAAAAGCCCTGCCACCGTCATATTCATGATACCAGGCCATTGGATGGTTATCGCCATTTTTACCACCGGTATAAGATGTTTCATCGATTTTCAACAGCACATGCACATCAGGGTTCATACTTTTAAAATTATACCATTCATCTTTTCTTTCCCATATCTCAGGAAGGTGTTTGGTAGCTATATTGTTTTTATCGGTCACTATTATTTTCGCCATCTGCTGTGCCGGGTGTGAAAGAAAGCTTGCGCCTACCAGCTTCACATACCAGGCCCAGTCATACTCGCAATCAGTTGCCGCATGAACGCCTACAAAACCGCCGCCTTTCTGGATAAAATTTTCAAAGGCCTTTTGTTGTTCCTCACCCAATACATGACCGGTGGTGCTTAAGAAAATGACGACTTTATATTTGGCCAGGTTTTCTTTTGTAAATGCCAGCGAATCTTCGGTTGCATCTACTGTAAAATTATTTTCAATGCCCATTTTTTTAATAGCATCAATACCCGTCGGGATACTTTGGTGCCTGTAGCCATTTGTTTTGGAAAAGACCAATACGGCAGGCCCCTCCTTTTTAAATGCGAAGGAAAAACTTGCAATTACCAGGACAAGAAAAAGGATCTTTTTGATAAGCTGATTTACGTTCATGGTTCAATCATTTTTATTTGTGAATTGTGAAGGTGCAATGTAAATTGTCTGTTGTCAATCGTCAATCGTCAATAATCCGAATAAGCGGTTGCACGCAAAAAAATATCATCTATATGTGAAACATTATTTTGATACTCCGGCATAGAGGATATTTTTTTCCAATCAGGAGCCGCACCAAAATCTTTCCAGTGGGCATCCCTGTCTGCCATGTTTTCAAAACTTGTCATGTACATCAGGTTGGGCATACGGCTCCCTGCAATCACGGATGCGTAAAAAACGGCGTTGAAATTAAGCCTTTTGAATAAATCGATCTCGCCTCCTTCATTAAACATCTGCACTTTATTTTGAAATATTTTTTCTGTATAGCCTTCATAACTACGTAATTCGTACACCCTTTCCGTACGGGGGCCTGTAAGTTTGGGTAGAATTAAAAATGGCGCAAGTGGGAAGGCCTGTAGCAGGATATTCTCCAGCCTGCTGTAAGGAGGTGTTTTGAATGCCGCATCCAGGTAGGCTTTACCTGTTGCCTGGTACTCCTTATCCTTTGCCAGCAAACCCGGTAATTCAGCAGCCTCTTGCAGCGATTTTAATGGCATAATCAGGTAAAGGCGTTTATCCGTTACCGTATCATTGGCGATGGCAGTAAATACGCCGACATTTTTAATTTGTTGCCTGTGAAGTGCAGGTAAATAAGCATCCTGCAGGTATTGCTCAATTAGCTTTTGCTGTTCGGCGCCTGAAAAATGATATACCGTGACCTGGTAAAATTCCCCCGTCTTTTTTTCAGGTTTTGCAAACAACAGAAAGGGGATATTAAAAAATACAAGGAATAAAATTTTAGCAGGCATATTATTCATGAATGATATTTTTAATTGATGAAGATAGTATAATAAGTTAAAAAAAATTAATTTGCTAATTCTTTAGAAACTGAAGTTCTCTTTAAATAAAAGCGATGGCAGTGATATATAGAATTAGCACATTAGCAAATTGGCTAATTGTTTACAACCATACTGAGCAATAGTATCCCTGCCAGTCCCACAACCGACATAATCGATTCCATGGCGGTCCAGGTACGAAAGGTATCCTTCAGGCTGAGGCCAAAATATTCTTTGAACATCCAGAAACCGGAATCATTTACATGGGAACACAT
>JBDTVX010000380.1:0-5257 GCA_040007015.1 Ferruginibacter sp.
ATTATCTACGTAATTTTACAAAAAAATAAAGGAGTCATTTTGCCGGATATCATTCAATTATTACCCGATAATATTGCCAACCAGATTGCTGCCGGTGAAGTCATTCAACGGCCGGCCAGCGCTGTGAAAGAATTACTGGAAAATGCGGTGGATGCAGAAGCTACCGAAATAAGACTTTTTGTTAATGACGCCGGCAAGGCATTGGTGCAGGTAATCGATAATGGTAAGGGAATGAGCGAAACCGATGCCCGTATGAGCTTTGAACGGCACGCTACTTCAAAAATAAGAAATATTGAGGATCTGTTTCATATTAAGACCATGGGCTTCAGGGGCGAAGCGCTCGCAAGCATTGCCGCAGTAGCACAGGTGGAATTAAAATCAAAAAAGGCGGCAGAAGCCACCGGAACTTATATTGAAATTGACAATAGCCTGGTAAAAAAACAGGAACCCATTGCTATGGAACAGGGCACCAGCATTGCTATGAAGAATTTATTTTTTAACGTTCCTGCCCGGAGGAATTTTTTAAAAAGTAATCCATCCGAACTGCGCCATATTATCGATGAGTTTATCCGCGTATCCATGTCGTTCCCGGATATTTTCTTTTCTTTTACCAGTAATGGCCAGCAGGTTTTTCATTTGGAAAAAGGAACTTTAAAACAGCGCATCGTACAATTATTGGGTAATAATTATAATTCAAAACTGGTAAGTGTGCAGGAAAAAACGGATTATATGAATGTTTATGGATTTGTAGGAAAACCCGAAACAGCAAAGAAAACAAGGGGGGATCAATACTTTTTTGTAAACAACCGTTTTATTAAAAGCCCCTATCTCAATCATGCGGTGATCAATGCTTTTGATTCGATGATCGCAAAAGATAGTTTCCCGATGTATACCTTGTTCATAGACCTTGATCCGGCTCAACTGGATATTAATGTTCATCCAACCAAGCAGGAAATAAAGTTTGAAGATGAAAAGATCGTCTATGCGTTTGTACAAAGTGCGGTAAAGCATGCATTGGCCCAGTTCAGCATTTCACCTACGCTCGATTTTGAACTGGATTCATCAATACAACAACTGGATGCGGTAAGCAAACCATTCACGGATGAAAAAAAATCTTCAGCTTCATCATCATCGCTGTACAACACATTTACGCAAAAAAACCAGGCGCACTTTATTGAAAATAAAAGCGAATTAAAGCATTGGCGGGATTTTTATGAACCGGTTTCTGATGCGATGCAGCCAATAACCGGCGACCAGTTGCAGCCTGCAAATGTTACTGTGCCGATAAATGATCTTGTAGCGCTTTATACAGAAAAACGTCAGCAAATACAGGAAGACACTCCATTACAGCAAATGCATTTCACCTATATCGTGGCACAAAATGATGCCGGCTTTATTGTTATTCATCAGCAAAATGCACATGAGCGGATCTTATATGAGCGATTTATAAAAGCGGTAGATGGTAAACCAATTGCTATCCAGCAAAGCCTGTTTCCGCAAATGATGGAATTGGCGGCGCCTGATACAGTAGTGTTAAAAGAACTGCTCCCCGACCTGCACTTCCTGGGTTATCATTTAGAGTCCTTTGGCAATAATACTTTTTTAATACAAGGAACGCCTGCAGATGTTGACCAGGGAAATGAAAAAACCGCCATCGAAAAAATGCTGGAACAATACAAACATTTCAGTAACGATTTGAAATACAGCAAAAGAGAGAAATTATTACGTTCCCTGGCATGGCAGCAGGCAATCAAAGCGGGCAAGTCACTTACGCAAAAAGAAATGAGATCGCTGGTACAGGAACTTTTTATCTGTGCTTTGCCCAATATTACTCCCAATGGCAAACCTACCTACACCGCATTTAAAAAAAATGAGCTCGACAGGATGTTTGGAAGATGATCAGTATTTTTCCCGGATTTCGGTTAGAAATTTTTCCACCGCCCTGCGAACAGGAACAGCTCCTGTTAGGTAATGATTTACAAGTATGGAAAAGATCAATAACTTATTTTTTTTAGTAATGATAAAACCACTTAGCGCACAATGATTGCTCAGCGTACCTGTTTTTGCATAAATAAATCCGGCATCTTTTTTATAATAAGCGGAAAGTGTTCCTTCGCCCCCGGTAGGTAAAATATGCTTCAACCGTTCCAGCCCGAATTCATTTTTCATTTTATTCAGGATGTAAACAAATGATTGCGGTGTAAATAAATTATACCGGCTAAGCCCGCTGCCATCCACCCATTTTGGTTTTTGAGGGATGTCTTTAAGATCGGTATTTAAAATAATATCAATTATTTTTTCATCTTTCATATCGCCCAGGTGTTCATTGGCGGCCATCAATAAAGTTTGCTCAGCAAAAAAATTATCACTGTGGTACATCATTGGTTTAAACAGTGAATCGGAAGGCCGGGAGCGAATCATATTCTTCAATTTACCGGTATCGGCCAGATCCGGTAAAACATTTGAATGTAACGTGTCCCGCAACATTTCTATAATATCGGGTGCATTCGGAGAAAAGGGAACTGATAAACTTTGATTGGTTCCGCTGGTAATCGTTATTAAATTATCATCCCACTTTTTTTGGATATCAAATCCATTTTGCAAATTGAAGTATTGAAGTATAATATGTCTTTGATTTGGTGGAATGATCGTTAGGGCATCTCCGGTTTTTTTTATGCGGATTAAATTGGCATATATTGGAAAATTGCTTCTTTGGGCCATGTAATCTTCTTTGTAATCATCCCAGGCCCAGCCGCTTCCCAAAAAATTATCAGTAAAGAGCAGGTTGGTAAATGTGATCTTTTTAAAACGGCTCAGGAAATTAAAAACAGGCTGAGATAAAAAATCAGGATGCAGGAATGTAGGGTCGCAGGTAGGTTGTATGCGGAGGTTTGAATCCTTATCAATTTCATATCTCAAACCGGGAATGCTATCGCCCAGGTATTTCATACCGGCATACAATGTAAATAATTTTGTATTGGAAGCAGGTACAAAATATTTGGCTTCATCATAATTATACCAATATTGATGGGTGGCAGGTTCGTAAATGCTGATACCTATATGGCCTGGGCTGATAGCAGAATCTTTTAATAAAACGCTGGTAGCCTGTTTTGAAATTTGTTTGGAAATGGAGCAGGACAATAATAATATTACCGGGCTAATAACCATGAACCAGGTATAAAACATTTCTTTTAAACCCGGTAATATAATCCGGCACTGGTGAAGATTACTATAAATGCGGGTAAATTTCATGAAGGCGATTTTGTAATTTTTTATAAACTGAAACTTCTTTTATCAGGCTTCGGTTGTTGGGCAGAGACGCAACAACGGCGTGCCGGCATTAGCAAATCAGCACATTATCAAATTAGCTAATTGATTATTGAGTCATTTTAGAATTTGGATAATTTTCAAATTAACTTCTCTCCTGTTCCCTCAGCCATCGTTCGGGTATTTCATTCCGGCTGGCATTCAGGTAATCAAGATGGCTGCAGGCAACCATTTTGTTATTGGGTAATTGCATCCACCATCTGCTGGTTTTCCGGCTTTGTAAAAAAACGGTATCTACTTCTGCGAATGCAGTACGGTATTCATTAAACTGTGATCTGTCGTCGAGGAGGGCCTCCTGTTTACTACGGCTTTTTCCATCTATGAAATACCATAGCATTTGCGCAATTTGTTTGGCAGTCAGTTCATTAACATCTGCCTGCGGCTGATAGCCGTAAATGCCAAAACTGCTTAACTGGTTGCTCATGCCTGCATAACGGGCAAGCATACACGCTTCTTCACCCGTAAAGCCGTTAGGGCTGTTTTCGTTGGCCGGGGCATCACTGTATTTAATGGCGCTGATATCAAAGCTTAATAAACCGGTATTTCGCAAGGCGGGTTCCATTTCTTCTATATTTTCCTTGGCAATACCTACCCGGTAACAATCAAAGCGAAGTTTATCCATTGTTTCCAGCATACGGGGATGTACATAATAACTTTGAAAGCCGATATGATTGTAATGCTTTACCATATTGGGTTCGCTGGTTAATATCTCCAGCAAAAAATTTTCGCTCCTGATGGAGCTTTCTCCCCTCAGGTCGATGGTGGAATCAATACAGGTAGCTTCTATCGGTCTTCCCAGTTCTTTATACGCAAAATACTGCGCGAGCGTAATATCGTGGGTTCCACCCAATAGCACTACTATTTTATTCATTCTCAATAATTCGGCAACTACTGTTTTAATGGCAGCATAACTATCGTTTAAGGATGAACCAGTTTTTATATTACCAAAGTCAGCAATCTTTACATCGGTATGCCAGTAATGCAGTTGGTATAGTTGTTTACGAATAGTATCAGCGGCTTCAAAACCGTTATTAAAAATTCCGCCACCTCTTGTTTCACCAATACCTACAAAAACAATGTCTACTGCCGATACATCCGGTATTTCACTGTCATACCCAAAAATATGCCTGGCCAGTTGTCCGTCATTATACCCGCCGTCTTCATTTAACATATTAATATCGATGGGCAGTAAAAAATCGTGCAGATCGTACATCCGTTATAAATTAAGCAGCAAACTTAAGGAAGAAAGTTGATAGTTGAAGGTTGGTGGTGGGTGAGGGGTGGTTGGTCGTTGGTGGTTTATTGTTCGTTGATGGCTGTCGCGGGAGTTTGATCATTACTTCAATAGTTAGGGCCTTCATAGCCCATGTTTAATAGTAAAAAATATTTTTGGAATCAAAATGTCTTTTCCATCAGGGATCAACCAGCAACGACCAACGGCCAACCAATAGCCATCCACTTTCTGTAACATTCCTTACTTTTGCATTATGGAACAGTTGTTAGAAAAAATAGCCGGATTCAGGACTGAAATAAGCAATTTTATTGCTACTGAAACGGATGACACAGAAACGTTTCGAATAAAATACCTTGGTACCAAAGGATTAGTAAAGGAAGTGATGGGGGAAATGAAGAATGTACCTATTGATAAAAAAAGAGAATTCGGGCAATTACTGAATGAATTTAAACTATTTGCTGAAGCAAAATACGAAGAGCTAAAGGCTTCCACCAGCAGCGGTCAACATGCCGATGAAAATGCCGGGATGGATTTATCGCTCCCCGGGGACCCCTTGCCGACTGGTTCCCGCCATCCAATTAGTTTGGTTCGCAACCAGATCGTTTCCATTTTTCAGCGTTTAGGCTTTGCCGTTGCAGAAGGGCCGGAGATTGAAGATGACTGGCATAATTTTACAGCATTGAATATGCCCGAAAA
>JBDTVX010000381.1:0-5233 GCA_040007015.1 Ferruginibacter sp.
GCAAATTCTGCAAGCATACTGCTTTTAATTACATGAAACCTGCCGTCTGCGGATTTCTCAAAATCCTGGTTTATCCTAAGCTCCCTTGTCCAGTTTAAGTTGGCACTCTTACTGATCGTCATACTGATTTTTTGTACCGCATAATTGCCATCGAGCGTAATAAACATGGTGCCCCGGAATAACAGGTCTTCCGGGTTGCGGGGAGTGAAATATAATTTCACCAGTTTTACACCTTCAAGTTCAACAGTATCCTTAATATAATATCGATAAAACTGCGGACCCAAACCTGCGATCGGGCTTAAAAACTGGTTGGTAAGAAGCGAAATATTATTGTCATAGATATTTATATCCGCATACAGCCTGTTAAGGTATTGACCGATACCATTGTCATCTAAAAAGTCTCCATAACTTACTTTTTTTTCTGCCAGTATAACTGTTTTATCCTTTTCAGGATTTTTTTGGTAATATCTTTCGGATAGTTTCTCCTGCAGGTAAACCGGCAGCAGCGATTTGCCTTCTATGGTTGTGCTGTCAATGTTCTCGAGGATAAATTTATAATTTCTGAAAAGCCTGTTTTTAATCAGCTTTTCCGGTTTATTGGTCAGTGAAAGGGAAAGTTTTTCATACTGTTCGTATTGTAAGTAGTCGTATGCTTTTACCCTGTTTTTCTCTTTATTTTCAATTACGAGATCTATTAATTCTACGGCGGGATTATCCTTGTTCCGGTATTTCGCCCTTTTCCTGGTTTTTACAATTACTTCTTTCAGCGATTCAACCAAATCAAGTTCGATATTAACGATCTGCTCCTTTCCGGGATTGATTTTCCTGCTGATTTTTTTATAACCGGTAAAGGAAAAGTTTAAAGTGGTCAGTTTATCCCGGTAGGTAACGATTGAATAACTGCCATCTTCGCCTGTAGTTACACCTTTACCCCCATCAAAATAGATACTTACAAATTGGATCGGTCTCATCGTTGCGGCATCTTTTACAAATCCCTTTACTACTGTTTGGGCATTCGCTAAAAAACCAAAACACAACAACGTAAATAAAAATGAGGATCTCCTTATTATTTTAAACCTTGTCATCAATATCAATATTTTTGAAAACATATTTTTTTTGAATAGGGTAGTTATAAGCAATTGCAACCGTTATTGATGTGGCTACTTTTGCAATGATATAATGAATATTGGCATATTTTGTCAGCAAAAAAACTCCTGCAGCATTTAAAATCATATTACCGGTCCAGGTAAGCAGGTACCTTTTGCCCTGGTGAAAGAAAGGCGAACTAATTGATCTGAAAACCCAATGCCTCCCGATCAAAAAATTGATCACACCTCCGGCGATCGTTCCCAGGATACTGGCAATTACCGCATCTAAATGTAAAAACTGCTTGAAAATGATGGTGACCAGGTAATCACAAAAACTGGCGGTGAGAGAAGCTGTATTGGCCTTAAAAAATGTTTTCATGTTAGCCGAATTTATGAGCTATCAGTATCCACAATTGAATTACTGCAAGTGCATACAACCCTGCCAGTAAATCATCTGCCATTACACCCCAACCCTTTGGTAATATTTCTGCTTTTCTTACCCCAAGCGGTTTTACAATATCAAAGAATCTAAATGCAACCAGGCTGATCATTACGTACCCTGTATTTTGGGGCACATACAATAGTGCGATTGCCATTCCTGCTACTTCATCAATTACAACTTTACTGCTATCCCTGCCCCAAATACCCTCTACCTCTCCCGAACTCCAGGTACCCACAATAAGGATCAATATTGTTGTTACCACCTGCCAGATACTATTTTCATAACCTGCAGGCAGTAAAAACCAAATTATACAATACACGATTGCTGCTATCGTACCTCCACCTTTACCTACGTAACCAATACCCAGTACGGATGCAACCAGTGTATGAAATTTTATCATAGCGTTTCAACAAGCTCCTGGTAATAATCCAAACCAAGATGCGTTATTAAGTCTTCCCCCATAATATGACGCAATGTATTTTGCATCTTCATCAACTGCTTAAAAATATCATGCTCCGGACTTAATTCGGGCAGTGTTTGCGGTGATTTAAAATAAAACGATAACCATTCCTGTATCCCACTCATTTCAGAACGTTTTGCCAGGTCAAGAAACAAAGCCAGGTCCAAAACAATGGGCGCAGCTAAAATTGAATCCCTGCAAAGGAAATTTATCTTGATCTGCATAGGGTAGCCCAGCCAACCAAATATGTCTATATTGTCCCAGCTTTCTTTATTATCACCACGTGGGGGATAATAGTTGATCCTCACTTTATGGTACATTTCGCCATATAATTCAGGGTTTAGTTCCGGCCTGAATATTTCATCCAGTACGCTCAGTTTGGAAACCTCTTTGGTTTTAAAATTATCCGGGTGATCCAGCACGTAACCGTCCCTATTACCTAATATATTGGTAGAGAACCAACCACTCACTCCCAATGCCCTTGCATGCAAACCGGGCGCTAAAATTGTTTTCATTAAGGTTTGCCCGGTCTTAAAATCTTTGCCGCCTATTGGTGTTTGCGTTTCTTTTGCCAGTTCTATCAAAGCAGGAATATCACAGGTTAAATTAGGCGCCCCGTTAGCGAAAGGCACACCCATTTTGATTGCGGCATAAGCGTAGATCATGCTTGGCGCGATCAGTGTTTCATTGTTTTTTAATGCCGTTTCGAACTTTTCTATACTGCTATGGATATCTGTTGATTGTAAATACTTTTCAGTACTACCACACCAAACGATCACTACCCTGTTACAGTTATTTGTAAGCTTAAAATTTTCAATATCTTCCATCACCTGCATCGCCAGGTCATATTTGGTGGCGCCTGTTTTAACATTTTTACCATCCAGGTTGGATACATAGGAACGATCAAAAACCGCTTTCATTGGCTTGATGGCCTCCAGTTCAGTTTTGATGGATTGCAACATTGGAAGATCCAGCACTTTTGCATTCAATGCCGCTTCATATACATTGTCCTCGTAAATATCCCATCCCCCAAATGCGATATCATTCAGATCTGCCAATGGCACCAGTTCTTTAATTTTGGGAAACCTGTTTTCTGTTCTTTTACCCAAACGGATATTTCCCATCTGGGTGAGTGAACCAATTGGCCTGGCTATTCCTTTTTTTACTGCCTCCACACCTGCTATAAAGGTAGTAGCCACAGCTCCTAAACCCGGGATCAAAATACCCAGTCTTCCATCCGCCGGTGTTATGTGTTGTTTCATATGTATGTTTTTTTAATCAATGTCTTTTTTCTCAGTACCTGGTACTTAGTACTGAGTACTCAGTACTGAGTACTAGGTAAGCCACTTGTTCTTTTTGTACCAGTCAACTGAATCCTCAAGCCCTGTTTGTAAATCAAATTTCGGTACAAATGCCAATTCTCTTTTTGCTTTACTGATATCGCAGATCCAATTTTTAGCAATCAGTTCATGGAGCTTTTCCCTGTTGATCACCGATGTTTTTTTGAGCCAGCCATTGGTAATTTCCAGGCAAAACGCCAGCGACCTTACCATGGGCATCGGTATGTGGAACCTGAATGCTTTTTTCTTTAATAAATTTTTTACCATATCAGAAAACTGGTACCTGTCATAACTGTTGCCATCTGTAATATTATAAATGCCCGCGGCTTCATTTATAAGGAGTGATTTTACCGCTACATCTGCCACGTCTCCTGCATGTACAAAGCTTAGCTGCTGCACTATTTTCCCCATATATGGATCCAGGCCCTTATTGATCATTTTAATCATGATAAAAATATTTTTATCTCTTGGACCGTATATTGCAGTCGGGCGCAGGATGGTGGTTGGTATTGCAATTTCTGCCAAACATTTTTCTGCCAGTAACTTACTTCGTCCGTATGCTGTTACCGGGTTAGGGGGTGTTTCTTCTGTAATCTTATTATGAATATCGTGTAATGGGCCTACCGCCGCAAGACTGCTTATAAAAACCATTTTTTTAAAATTACCGCCCAGCTTTTCCGCTGCTTTTGCAAGGTTACTGGTATAAGTGGCATTTATATGATTATATGCTTCCTGCGTGATGGCTTTGGTATCGCCTGCGGCATGAATGATATATTCAATCCTGTTTTCGGCTAATTGCCTGGTCATATCTTCTTCATCATCGTAGTTAAGAAAAAGATATTGCAGCGGTAATCCTTCCAGGTGTTCAATGTTACTGTTTTTCCTCACCGCCGCATACACATTCAGTCTTTTTTCAATTGCCGCATGAATAATGTGATAACCCAAAAATCCACTCGCACCGGTTATTAATACGCTTTCGCTCATATCGCTTTTTCTAATATTCTATACCGCTTATACACTTTTGCGTTCATCTTTATCAATCCCTTATTCATCATTTCATTATTTTCCAATATCCACGAAGCTTCTCCTCCCGTTATTTTTTTATCAATTGCTTTTTGTATTATTTCTGCATAAAAAAAAGCTTCTATACCGGCCTTCCTGAACGCTTTACTTACGCCTAATGCCAATACCCGTACATAATTTATTTTCTTTTTCCCAAACAGCAATTTAAAGATACCGGTGGGAAACAAACGCCCTTTTTTTATTTTTATCAGTACCTGGTTAACATCCGGTATGGCTAAGGCAAATCCAATCATCTCTCCCCCGTGTTCTGCAACAATGGCAAAATCCTTATCCAGTATTAATTTAAGGTCTTTTGCCAGGTATTTGAATTCATCACCGGTCATGGGTACAAAGCCAGTATTATCTTCCCATGCCCCATTGTACACTTTCATTATTTTTTTAACCTCGTTTTCAAAATCTTTCAGGTTAATATTCCTGATAGTAATATTTCTATCGTGAAATCTTTTAAGCAAAGCGTCCCTTAACAGGATTGTTCTTTTGTCTACGACGTTTGTAGGAAGGTTATATGCTAACAGATCCACGCTTTTTTCAAATCCATACGCTGTTAACAATTCAAGATAATAGGGTTTATTATAAGTCATCATTATTACAGGTGGAGAATCAAATCCTTGCACCAATAATCCGGCGGGTTCATTGGTAGAAGGATTAACGGGGCCAATCATTTTCGTGGCACCTTTATCAATCAACCATTTCTCCGCCTCATTCAACAATTTTTCTGACAGTTCCGTATTATTGTACAGATCATAAAACCCAAAAAAACCTTCTGTTACATTTTTAAATGCATTGTGATTATTATTAAAAATAGCCGCGACGCGTCCCT
>JBDTVX010000382.1:0-5211 GCA_040007015.1 Ferruginibacter sp.
TTGCAATGGTACGTACACTGTCTTCGCCCAGATGCTGCTGTACTTCCAGCACCAGGGTATCCCCGTTATCGCGCTTTAATTCCAGGGCATTTAAAATTTCCGGGAGACTGCTATCATTGTCAAACTGCACGTCTACTACGGCACCAATGATCGACTTTATTTTACCAGTATTGGCCATAAACAAGGATTTATTGATTTAGGTCTGTTTTTAGGGCGCAAAGGTAAGGGTTAGGGATTAAAATTTGAAATTTGATATTAGAAATTTCTGACGGCAAGCCACACCGTTTTCCGGGAAAACCGGGTAGAGTACCTGGCTTCTCGCCAACAGGATTTGGAAGCCGATTGACTTTTTCTTTTTACTAAGAATGCACGAATTTTTACGAAATTTAAGCGTAGCGTATATAAAAATTATTTTTTATTTGCTTTCCCGCATATTGCCTGGGGATGGGTTTTAGGATCAATTGGCATGCTAATAACATTTGATCTGATTTAATTATAATTTAATATTTTCGTTTTTTACAATGTTGTATTTAAGCCTTTTCATAGCATTTGTTGCCAAGACCAGTCTTATAACAGCCTCCCTGAAATGATTTTCCGGGAAATAATTCAGTGTCACCCGAAAAAATATAAAGGCATCAATGACAAAACTCGCAGCAAAAATATTTAAATTGACTAATATTTTTATTGTATCGCTTTACTTATTGGCTTGTTTAATCCCGGTTTTACCCGCCGGAAAATTTTGGGTAATTGCCGCTTTAGGATTGATATTTCCATTGCTTTTTTTAGTTGTTGCCTTTTTTTTAATTGGCTGGCTCATTGCCAGGTCTAAATGGTGGATACTTTCATTCGTGGCTTTGGCGCTAAGCTGGCAGCAACTTTCAGCAATAGCGGGGCTGAATACTGAAAAGGAGTTTACCCTTTCAAAGACAAATGAAACACTGCGGGTCTTGAGCTGGAATACGTCCAGTTGGGGGGAGACCAGCAAAAAACATTCTGGCAGACTGGAACCCCGCCTATTGATGCTTGAGGTGATAAAAAAACAACAAGCGGATGTATTGTGTTTCCAGGAGTTCAAGGAAAAGAAAGATGTACACTCCGACTATTCCAATATCCAGGAATTTAAGGAAATGGGCTACCCCTATTCTTTTTTTGTAAAGACGGTCACGTATAATGCCAGGCATGAATTAGGTGTGATCATTCTTTCCAAATACCCGGTTACCGATACTGTTAAATACACTTATGGCGAGGATGATTTTGCCGAACATCTTATCTATGCGGATATTCAATTCAATCGGCAAAAAATAAGGATCTTTACAACACATCTTCAATCGGTGCAATTTGAGCCAAGAGAGTACTCGGCTATCAGTAAAATTAAACATACGGATGAAAGTGGATTAAAAGACTTGCGAACCATTGTCGGCAAACTTAAAAATGCTTACAAGTTCAGGGCCACCCAGGCCGATTTTGTACAACAAAAAATTAAGGAAAGTCCATACCCTGTTATAATTTGCGGTGATTTTAACGATGTTCCCAATTCTTACACCTACTTTACCATTAAAGGCAACCTGCAGGATGCTTTTCTAAAGAAAGGATCGGGACTTGGCAGAACCTTCCAGTATCTTTCCCCCACTTTAAGGATCGATTATATACTGGCTGATAAGAATTTTAAAGTAAACCAATTTAACCGGCTCAAAGTCCCTTATTCCGACCACTACCCTGTAGTTGCCGATCTTACCACCATTACCCCAGTTCCTTAAAAGTAATAACAAGTGTACCCGCAAAAGCATAGTTGAGTAATAACCCTCCAAATCACAATAAACAAGTAAATTTGCAACATAGCTATAAATAATATGACTACTGAAACAAAAAGACAGAAGCAGGTTGCAGGATTGATCAATGAAGAAATGAACGATATATTTCGCCGGATGAACCTGCTGATGGTTGACGGGGGCATGATTTCCATTTCTACCGTAAAAATTACTCCTGATCTTTTTGAAGCAAGAATTTATCTTAGCATGTTCCAGGTAAAAGATACCCAGGCCGCATTACTAAAGTTTGAAGAAAAAAATAAAGAGATCAGGAAGGAACTGGGTACGCGGGTTCGTCACCAGTTGCGCAGCATACCCGAACTTAAATTTTTCATTGACGATACCCTGGATTATGTTTTTAAGATGGAAGAACTGTTTGATAAGATAAAAAAGGAGGAAACTCCCGATTCCAAAGGGGATACCAAAGCAAATGATTAGTATTATCAATGCCATAATTTATAAAATACCCCGCCGGCCGGCGGGGGCCGGGGTATGTATTTAACTTTTGCCTGGAGATATTTTAAAGCAAAAAAAAGCGCCAACGCAATCAACATCATTGCCTGGGTAACGGTAGGTGTTATTGCTTTCGCCACCGCCTGCCAGGTATTGGTGCTAAGTGTTTTTAATGGTTTTGAAGGATTGGTCAAATCACTTTATTCATCCTTTTACACCGATATAAAAATCACCCCTCAAAAAGGCAAAACTTTTATACTCACCCCTGTTCAGATAAAGTTACTTAAGCAGCACCCGGGCATTAAAGCAGTTTCACTGGTTGCCGAAGAAAAGGCGTTATTGCAAAATGAAGACATGCAAACGCAGGTATACCTGAAGGGTGTAGATGAAAATTACCGGTTGGTGAGCGGGGTAGCAGATAAAATAGTTGAAGGTAAATTTAATACCGGCGATTCAGCTGAACCCGGATTAATTCTAGGTTCGGGTATACAAAACGCAGCCGCTGTAAATGTTGGAAGCAGATTGGGGGCTTCGGTGCTCACTTTAATTTTACCAAAGAAAGGAAAGGTTTCCGTATCAGATCCGCTTCAATCACTGAGCGAAGGCAGCGTAAAAGCAACAGGCGTATTTTCCATTCAACAGGATTTTGACAACAAATACGCCATAACCAATATTGATTTTGTAAAGCACCAGATGGGATTTGCCACAGATGAATACAGTGCAGCCGAAATAAAACTGGCTGAAAATTCCGATCTCAAAAAAACACAGCAGGAACTTGCACAACTATTGGGCAGCAACTTTAAAGTGCAAACAAAGTATGAGCAAAATACAAGTCTTTATAATACCATGAAGCTTGAGAAATGGGCGATCTACGCCGTTTTGACGCTGATATTATTTATTGCTGCATTTAATATGATCAGCGCCTTAACAATGCTGGTACTGGAAAAACAAAAAGATATCAGCGTATTGCAAAGTATGGGAGCCGATAAGAACATGATATTAAAAATCTTCCTGGGCGAAGGGCTCCTGCTTGCCGGTATTGGTGCAATAACCGGGATCTGCATGGCTTTAATAGTCTGTTTTATCCAATTAAAATTTCACCTGGTAAAACTGCAGGGCGGTTCTTTTTTGATTGATTATTTCCCTGTCAGCCTGCAGGTTGCGGATTTATTACTGGTTGCATCCACCGTAACTTTTATTTCATTTTTAGCGGCCTGGTTTCCCGCCCGGAAGGCAGCAAATCAACTCATTGAATTACGGTAATATTATTTCGGTTTCCCAGGCGGATCTGTTCCACGGATCATAAAATACAGGTTTAAATAACCGGTCTGTATCCCAAAGACTCACCGGGACTAACTTCTGGAACTTCAGATCCCGGGATAAGGTATGTTTTTGTAGGCCGCCGGCATTCCTTTCAGATCATCCATTTTTTTTATTGAGCCATCCTGGCCTGCTTCAAAATCTATATTAAGAAAGGAAAGAACGGCATACAAAAAGCAGATTAAGTAATAAGTTGATTAATTCTTCGTTATTACTTATAATATCCTGGAAAAAGATTTACATAAATAAAAAATTGTCTATTAAAATTTCAATAAGCAACGGATTTTAATTATGTTGTGTCCAGGTTACAAGATAAACTTCCACTAATTTCCTAAAAGAGTTTACTTTTGTTTAAACTCAGAATTTAATACGTCTGGCATGGTTAATATATTACTTAGCGGAACTCTTGCATTTCTGATTACTTTTTTTGCAATCCCTATTATTATACAGGTTTCCAGGGAGAAAAAATTATTTGACGAGCCGGATGAACGCAAGGTTCATAAAATGGTTATTCCCACTCTGGGTGGTTTGGGTATTTTTGGAGGCTTTATATTAGCATTGTTATTAGGGGCTCCCCTTGGCTCCGGTGAATTACAATATTTTATTGCGGCCGCGATTGTGATCTTCTTTTTAGGAATTAAGGATGATATCCTGGTTTTATCCGCAGCAAAAAAATTCATTGGACAATTAGTAGCGGCAGGCATCATCATTAAATTTGGCGGCGTGCAGATCACCAATATGCATGGTTTTTTGGGGATCACCGAAATACCGCATATTGCAAGCATCGTTTTCACTTTATTTACGGTAATAGTGATTGTAAATTCTTTTAACCTGATTGATGGTGTTGATGGACTTGCAGGCTCCCTTGGCTTATTAACCGCAGTGGTATTTGGCTCCTATTTTTCTTATGTGGGCCAAACGATGTACGCAGTGATGGCTTTTTCATTAGCAGGCAGTTTGATTGGTTTTTTAATTTACAACTTCTCCCCGGCAAAAATATTTATGGGTGACACCGGATCCTTACTAATTGGATTGGTAAATTCAATTATGGTGGTTAAATTCATCAACATTGCGGGAAATGAAAGTATGAAATTACCGTTGGAATCAGCTCCGGCATTAGGTATGGCTATATTAATCGTTCCTTTATTGGATACCTTGCGTGTTTTTGGTTTACGTATACTCGCCAGGCGTTCGCCCTTTAGTCCCGACAGAACACATGTTCATCATTTTTTACTGGGTCTTGGCTTTAGCCACCGAAAGGTTACTTTACTCTGTGTAGGCACCAATATAGGTTTTATTGCATTGGCCTTTTTACTCCGCGATCTTGGAACTACCATTCTGATTGGAATATTAATCACTATCGCTTTTGCACTGGTTGCCGTAATTTATTACAGGAAAACGAAAATCAAATATCCGGCTACCGCCAAATTACGTATAAAAGAAAAAATCATCAAATCGCACAAAATACTAACACTTGCGCCCGAAACGGTGGAATTAGATTAGCTATTTTCTTTCTCCCAGACTGCCTTTACATTCCTAAATTTTCCCGCTAAGCCGGATTATTTGGCTGTCTATTATTCTTTTCTTTAGATTTGCAACCACTTAATTTTCTATTTTATGTCAGAAGAAT
>JBDTVX010000383.1:0-5185 GCA_040007015.1 Ferruginibacter sp.
ACAATCGGGTTCGGTTTTACATATTACATCGAATGCGCGTAAAACATCATCCGGATATTTTATATCAACGAACCTGCCAATATAAATAAAATGATATGTAGCCTTGCTGGTAGTAAAAAAATCATCTTTATCCCGTAGTGAAGATTCTATCAGGTGTTGCCGGTGAATTAATTTACCAACAGGAAATATCGTCGACTTATCTACTGATGCTCCATTTCTTAAAGCAAACTCAAGGTTGTTCTGATTGCCACCTATCACCAAATCCGCCGAACGTAAAACTCTTTTTTCTATAATCTTCTCGATCCATCGTTTGCGGAAAAGCCGGGGCATTGCAGGCACACCAGTTGCCTCAAAAATTTCATCAAAGTTTCCACAAACCCAAATCGCCAACTTTGCCTTGGTAAATAATTTTATAAACCGCCCCATCAGTCCCGAAAAATATGGGTCCACACAAAAAACAATGGAGATCTGTTCCCTTTTGACAAGTTTGATCAGGTATTTTGTAAACTTGATCTGTGATATCAAAAAATTAAGCGGGAAAATATATTTGAGAAAGGAATAATAAGCAGATTCTCCCTGGATTATGGTCTGGTTACTGGAAAATTCTACTGTCGATACCTTAAATCCTTTATAAGCAGGTTTTCTTTTTTCCGGGATATCGGCCAATGGGTGTACACCCCAAACATGCTCAAAATATCCACCACAATCCCTTGAATTAAACTCCTGTTCCAATTCACGTTCTCTCACCATTTTTAGAGTGTAGGCCATGTCTATATATAAAATGCGCGGCTTCTGTCCGTCATATTTATTCTTACGTTCGATCATGTCTTTTTATTTGCTACAAAACGCCCGAAATTAAAGCAGATGTTATATTAGGACCAGCTAAAAAAATGTTTCCCCCACCTGGCAATATAATTCCAGGCTATGGTACATGCGAATAATAGCAGCAACCCCGATTTAATAACAACAATATTAAATGTAATCCCTGCCGGAATGAGAAAAATTCCAATACAGCACACTATAATAGTCAATAAGGTTATTATAAATAGCTTTAACCAATTTACAGGTAACCGATATAATTTTTGGCTGATATAGCACCATATAAAAAAGAAGGCTATCGCCGATAGAAGTGTTGCTACCGTAGCGCCACGGATCCCATCAATTTTAACCAATATAAATCCTGCAATAACCGCAACAAGGAAGCAACCTGCACTTGCTATAAGCTGCGATGCCGATTTGCCAGTAATTATTTTACCAGGGAAAAAAATGTATAAATTATTTAATACAATTGCAAATGCTAATAAAGGAATGAAATTTGCTGCCTGCCCATAACTAGCCGTACTAAATATCAGCACAAGTTCGTGTGAAAAGATACTTAAAAACGAACAAAATAGTAATACTACCAGCACAAATGCTTCGAATAAAGTAGCCAGCATTTTAGGGGTTTCGGGCTCCTTGTGATTGGCTAAAACTGATGGCGTTATAGCGGTTTGTACACCTAGCACCGCCAGTGCTGAAAATCCTGCAATTTGATAAGCTAATCCATAAATACCAACGTCTTCAAGGCTGCCATATATGCCAAGAATAAATTTAGGAACTTGCTGCCCACCTATAAGCAAAAGCCCTGCTGGTACCAGGGGTAAAGATAGTTTCAACATCTGACGAAGCTTGGTAATGTTAAAGCCACTGCTAAACCTCTTCCAAAGTACCGCTACACCAATGATGTCTATAATAGCCGCTCCAACGGCCTGGCCGAAAATAACACCTTCAGCAGGCCGGCCTGCATACAGGGCTCCCCCAATTGCTCCAAAGCATGTAAGCAGCACATAACCCAGGGTTAGGATGGCATATCCCCGGCTTTTAAATTCCAGGCGGAGTTGATTCTGTAAAAACAAAAAAATACCATTTGCGGCCAGAAGGAATGCGCCATCAATTAGTAAAGACACTCCTATTGTGTCACCTGAAATCAATTTGAAAATTATCTCTCCAAATAGGGCAGCCAGAACAAAAAAGAACAGGTACATACCCATTAAAAACCGGATCGCAGTGCTGGGATACAAATCCCGGTCAGGACGGCTTCGATCAGTAAAGAAAAATGTGACAGCCTGCGACACTTCTAATCCTGCCACAAGATTAGTTATTATCACAATCGTTAACGTCATATTTAAGGTGCCGTATTCAACAGGAGATAATAGCCGGGCAAGTATTGGAATTAAAATAACGGAAGCAACCCTGGAAATTACTGTTACAGCGCCATAATTAAAACTTCCTTTAAGCAGGTTTACCTTCATGCACGTCTTCTTTTCCTTGCCATTTTAAATACAACATGATTTGGGAGAGGAGCCAGTAGCATAGGGGCCTGATTTATCAGCAGCATCATTTATTCAATTTACCCCTTACTGTTATTCCATAAAAATCAACAAATTCATGAGTGATTGTTAACCCGTTTTGGAGAAACCATTCTCTAACTTCTTCAATTGTATGGCGTGTACAATCCTGCGGATGGTACCAATCGTAATTTATAACTGCGTTATCTTCAAAATTAAATTCGTTATTCCAGAATATTTTTGCAAAAAAATGATACACAAAACGCTGCAGGTCATATTCTCCCGCAGGTATTTGAAGCGCATCAACGGCGGGCACCTGGAGCTTTATATTTTGATCAGACAGCGCTTTACCTAGTGCTGTAATCTGCCTGCATTGCAGCATTGCCTGCTCATAATCCATGTCTTTCAACTTATCCCTGATGTAATCATCCACAAATTCTCTTGCCGGAGCTTTTTGCTTATAAACATATATTGCTATTTCTCCGTTCTTTTCCAATATGTTCACCAGGTTGTCAAAGCCTTTACGTGCATCACCTGTATGATGTAATACTTCCTGGCAATAAATAAAATCAAACTTTCCTAAATCACTCAGATCGTCTAATAAATTCTTCTTAAAAAAACTTACATTCTTATAACCCTGAAGATTTTCAGCGGCTACATCAGCTGCAGTAAGATCGATGCCGACAACTTCCGTAATTTCGGGATCAGAATAATTTCTTAATAAGGCTGTAACCCTTCCATTACCACAGCCACCGTCTAAAATCCTTTTTTTTGATGCCAGGAATTCCCTCAATTCTTCGCCGTCTTTGAATCCATTTCTTTCTGTAATCCATTTAAAGATGTCCGAATTGGGATCAAGTGTGTTGGCAAAAGCCAGGCCTGCATTTTTATGCCATTTGTCACTAAAACTTTTTGCTGTATTATTTTCCGTCATTTTTTATATAAGTGTTTCAATCGTTTCTCTAAATCTTTTTTGGGGGGTATATAACAAGTTTTTCATTTTTGATATATTACCAATTAAGTTTTTAGGAATTTCCTTTTGGTTAATAATAAATTTCGGCTCCTTTTTTAGTGCACTGCCTATAATTTCGCCTATTTCTTTTAAACTTAACACGTCAGGACCTCCAATATTTATCGTATGACTTTCGTTAATCTTTAATGCTTCTAAAATAGCCATAACAGCATCCTGCACATATATTGGATTAATTTTTATACCTGATTCGCCCTGGAGCGTTATGGCCTCTTCATTCTTTACAAAATTGATCAACCTTGGAATCAGCATGTTTTTGTTCTGACCCTTTCCATAAACAAAAAAGAACCGCAAAATAAATACATTAAGCAGTTTAGAATAATTTTCCAGTACGACCTCGCTGCAATGTTTTGTAGCTATATAAAACCCGGTATTTTTTTCATATCCAATATGCTGGTCTTCACTAAACGCCTCCTCCCCATTGCCATACACCCCACCTGATGAAGCATAAATAAAATGACTTATCTTATTTTCTACCGCGTAATTAATAAGCTTAAGTGTACTTAGTGTATTAATATAAAAAGTCTCTTTTGCTTTGCCCGGGAAATCCCTGAAATTCTCTGCCTGGGATAAATGAATTATACCGTATAAATGTTCAGGTAATTGCGCTTCATTCCAATCGTTAGCCAGGTCAATTTCAACATATTTAATCTCATTATCCTTCCAGCCAGGATTCTCCTTTCTACCTAAAATAAAAACTTCATAATCTCCTACTGATAAAAGAGCATCTGTGAGGTATGAACCTATCAATCCTGTTCCCCCGGTCACTAATATCCTTTTTTTCATACCACTATAAATTGGCGTCCCCTTTTCTTGACGCTATTTTTTTTGCCGGCACACCACCCCATATGGTATAATCACCGGTTTCCTTGCTTGCCAAAACACATCCTGCAGCCAGGATAACACCCTTTCCGATTTTACAACCTTGTAATACAATAACATCAAACCCAAACCACACATCGTCTCCTATTGTTATTTTTTCAGTTGTCATTCCCTGCTCCCGCATTGGTACATCCGTGGTAAATGCATTATGAGAAGTGGTGACTACTTTACACCCTGCTCCCATCATAATATCATTACCTAAAACCAATCCTCCCTTTCCAACAATAAAACAATTTTGATTTATTGTAACATTATCGCCTAACTCTATTTCGCCGGGATATTTAAAAATGCACCCTTCAAAAAAACGTACATTTTTCCCCACTTTTTTAAAAAAGAATGGATAAATTTTATTTCGAAGGAAACGGCCGAACCTGTACGGCTTGTTTCTCAATAATGGTTGAACCAAAAAAAATAACTTATCCCTGTTCATATTTAAACAACTATTGGGTCGCTTCTATTTTTTCATTATTGAGAAACAACCTGCACCACCACTCAAAACACATAAAGCTCCACAAAAGCAAGCGATGATTAATATGCTGATTACAATGTTCGTCAACTATTTTTCTTACATATTCAGGGTTTATATATGCAGCGCTTGCAATATTTTTTCCCAACAACAAATCTTTCACATATTGTGCATTCTCGCCCCGGTACCAGCTTTCGTCGGGCGCACTAAAGCCCTGCTTTTTACGATTTACAATTTTTTCCGGCAGTATGTGGCTCATGGCATTCCGTAAAACATTTTTCCCATCATCATATTGCTGAAAGATGGCTCGCTTATTACCAGCAGTATTCTCATCAATACGCTTCATATTTTCCAGGTTGGCCAGTTTGTATTTTACCGGAATTTTTTGTGCAAAGTTTACCAGTTCATTGTCCAAGAAAGGAAAACGCTCTTCCAGCCCATTGGCCATGGCTAATTTATCCCCCACTAAAAGCAGGCCGG
>JBDTVX010000384.1:0-5183 GCA_040007015.1 Ferruginibacter sp.
ATTTTGTAAATGGGCAAAGAAGCCTGGATGTAACCATTCCCTGGGGTAATGCAACAGGCACTTTGAGGTGGAACCATGTTTTTAATAACCGGCTTTTTGGTAATACAACCGCTGTTTTTAATAATTATAATTTTACTTTCCAGGCAGCACAGGATAATTTTAATATACGGTTGGCGTCGGGCATTCGTGATTTTAGTTTAAAGCAGGATTTTGATCTTTACCCGTTTACCGGGCATAAAATAAAATTTGGCGGTATTTACACTTTTCACCGCTTTACACCAAATGTAGTAAGCGGCAACCAGGATTCCGTTCTTTTTAAGCCACTTAATGCACAGGCAAAATACGCGCATGAAGCGGCATTGTATATACAGGACGATTGGGAAGTAAATGACAAAATAAAGATCAATGCGGGTATGCGTTATAGTTGGTTTCAGCAAATCGGCGCTTATAAAATTTACCAGACCGATGCTGACGGAAACAGGAAGGACAGCACGGTGTTTACGAAAGGAGAGCCTGTGAAAACTTATGGCGGACTGGAACCGCGTTTAACAATAAGGTATGCCATTAATGATGAAACATCTTTCAAAGCATCGGTAACCAGGAATTTGCAATATATCCACCTGGTAAGCAATTCGGGCACTACCTTACCTACTGATCTGTGGGTTCCCAGTACCTATAAAGTAAAGCCCCAGGTAAGCTGGCAATATGCGGCAGGTTTGTTCAAAAACCTTAAAGACAATATGTACGAAACTTCGCTGGAATTGTATTATAAAAGTATGCAGAACCAGATCGAATATAAAGAAGGATATATCCCTAATACATTGGAGGATACTGAAAACTTTTTTACGTTTGGCAAAGGCTGGAGCTATGGCACAGAATTGTTTATCAATAAAACCAGGGGCAGATTAACCGGTTGGATCGGTTATACTTTAAGCTGGACCTGGCGCAAATTTCCACAGCTTAATTTCGGGGAAAAATATCCTGCCAAGTACGACCGTAGAAATGATATGAGCATAGTGGCCATCTATGAATTGAATAAGCGCTGGAAGTTATCGGGTACTTTTGTTTTTGGTACCGGTAATGCAGCTACTCTGCCCCAGCGATTTTATGTCATCAATGGAATATTAACGCAAGAGTATAGCCGCATCAATGAATATCGCCTCCCTTCCTATCACCGGTTGGATTTTGCAGCGATCAATACGCCCAAAAAAAATGAGCGCCGCAAAAAATTAAAAACAGAATGGGTATTTAGTATATATAATGTGTATAGTCGCAAGAATCCTTATTTTATTTATTTCGATCAAACCGGAAATCCTTTTGATGGTACATTAAGGGTACAAGGGAAGCAGGTGAGTTTATTTCCAATCATTCCGGCAATTACATGGAATTTTAAGTTTTAGGGAAGAAGCTTTTGAATCACAAGGGCCCCCGCCCCTAAAGGGGAGTTCTTCGAATAGTTTGCACTTAATAAACATAAAATGGAATCCTGTCCGAAGTACTCCTCTTCAGGGGATGGGGTCAATAAATGAATAGGAATTTAAATAAAAATACTTTCAAAACTCCACTTTAAAGGTCGGGTGCAATAAAGGGTAATAACTTTGCCCACCATTGGAATCCGGCAAAATGGAATCCTGTTCGTAGTACTCCCCTTCAGGGGATGGGGGCAATAAATTTATGGCGCTCCCTTATGTACAAAACGAATGGTTCCACTTTTTTTAAGATCAGAAGAAATCCTTACCTCATAGCGCTTGTCGCCATCCGTTATAACCATCAATGCTGTATTGGGTGGTATTTCACCTAAATTTTCCGCATACATGGTAAGTTCATTCACTTCTTTTCCCGTGGTTGCATCCAATGTTAATGTAATTGGCTTATCACTGAGCCTTTTGTGCGAAAGTAATAACCTTCCATTATAAAAAAGTGAAATACTGTCCCCGTCTATTTCGCCGTTATCGTACAGGTCTACCTTGAATGCCGGGTGATTAATTTCAATTGTTTTAAGAATATCACTGCTTCTTTTTTCAAAATCCTTATTTGCCGGAAGGATGGGTACGTCCTGCCTTTTTACTTCCGGTGCAATAATATCCGGAACATCCCTTTGAACAGGATTGTTTTTTGCAAGCGGGATTCCAGGTGTTGAAATTTTAAGTTTTTGTTTGGGGGTAGCTTTGGCAATAGGTGGTGATGTAACCTTCATTTTATTTTTGCCTGCAAGCTTAGGGGTTTTTGAAACGGGCTTTCGCGAAGAAAAAGGGTTCCCGTTTTTTGATTTATTAAAAGAGGATAGATCCCTGCTTACTGTTCTCCTTGTCAAAGTGGTCTTTCCGAGTCCGCAATCGCCAATTTGCCCCGGCGCAGTAACCCACCTGCCCGAAAGCTCTTCGGTATCCCCTTCTTTTTGATAAGTTAAAATATGAGTTTGTAAACAATCACTCCAGTCAGGAGGCGTTAAACCTTTGATGCGGGCGGTTTCTGTAACTTTCATACTTTTAGTACTCTTATAATAAACGCCGCTTAAAGAACAGATAACATAATATCGCCGGTTTTGAAAATAACTGTACGAATAGCCACTAACCTCAGTTCCGTTGATCTCAATTTCCAAAACATATTCCGTATTATCTCCACCGGATAGCACAATATCGCCTTTACTGTTGAAATAGCCCCGCCATTGCCCGTTCATCTTTTGGCCAGATATTGAATTTGAGATTAAAAAAAGGGTTGCTGCAACTATAATTCTTTTCATGTATATTTTTAGATTTGCTTTCAATCGGTAAGCGTTGTCATGTTCAGATTTTATCATCTACAAAGATATTTCAGTTATGTACTTCCTTAGCTAATTGTTCGTTAAATTTGCATCTCAAAAAATAAAGCCTGAATTTACATAAATTATGATAAAGATCACACTACCGGATGGCGCAGTCAGGGAATATGACCCGGGAGTTAGCGCGATGGATGTTGCAAAATCCATCAGTGAGGGCCTTGCAAGAAAAGTATTGGCTGCTGAAGTTAATGGACAGATATGGGATGCTACAAGGCCAATTAGCGAAAATGCTTCCCTGAAATTACTTACCTGGGACGATTTAAATGGGAAATCTACTTTCTGGCATTCATCGGCTCATCTAATGGCAGAAGCGATTGAAGATATGTTCCCAGGGGTGAAATTTTGGGTAGGGCCGCCGCTTGAAACGGGTTTTTATTATGATGTTGATTTAGGCGATCAACAGGTTGCCGAAGAAGATCTGCGTATGCTGGAAGTAAAAATGGCCGAATTGGCCAAACAAGGCAATACTTTTATACGGAAAGAAATTTCTAAAGCGGATGCTGTGAAATATTTTGGCGACAAGGGTGATGAATACAAGTTGGATCTTTTAAGTGGCCTTGAGGACGGGGGTATCACTTTGTATACCCAGGGCAACTTTACCGATCTGTGCCGGGGACCGCATATACCCAATACCGGTTTTATTAAAGGCATCAAATTAACAAATATTGCCGGGGCCTATTGGAAGGGAGATGAAAAAAATAAAATGCTTACCCGCATTTACGGGGTTACCTTTCCTACCACAAAGGAGCTTGCCGAATACCTGGTGTTGCTGGAAGAAGCAAAAAAAAGGGACCACCGTAAATTGGGTAAAGAGCTTGAACTGTTCGCTTTCTCCGAAAAAGTAGGTATGGGGCTCCCATTGTGGTTGCCAAAAGGAGCAATGTTAAGAGAAAGGCTGCAGCAGTTTATGCAAAAAGCACAAATGGAAAGTGGTTATCTTCCCGTCATTACACCGCATATAGGCCACAAAAATTTATACGTTACATCCGGCCATTATGAAAAATACGGCAAAGATAGTTTTCAACCTATAAAAACACCGCAGGAAGGAGAGGAGTTTTTTTTAAAGCCCATGAACTGCCCTCACCATTGTGAAATTTATAAAACTTCACCGCGCAGTTATAAAGACTTACCCTTACGGTTGGCCGAATTTGGTACCGTATACAGGTACGAGCAGCATGGCGAACTGCATGGGCTTACAAGGGTAAGGGGGTTTACCCAGGATGATGCGCACTTATTTTGTATGCCCGGACAGGTAAAGGACGAATTTAAAAAAGTAATCGACCTGGTGCTGTATGTTTTAAGTTCTTTAAGTTATACGGATTATACGGCACAGATTTCGCTGAGGGATAAGGCCGACAAAGAGAAGTACATTGGCAGTGATGAAAACTGGGACCTGGCTGAACAGTCCATTATAGAAGCTGCTGCGGAAAAAGGTTTAAAAACCGTGGTTGAATATGGAGAAGCCGCTTTCTATGGCCCCAAGCTTGATTTTATGGTAAAAGATGCCATTGGCAGGAAATGGCAGTTGGGTACCATCCAGGTGGATTATAATTTACCAGAGCGTTTTGATCTTACATATGTTGGGGAAGACAATGCCAAACACAGGCCTGTCATGATACACAGGGCGCCATTTGGTAGTTTGGAGCGCTTTATTGCTGTACTGATCGAGCATTGCGCGGGGAAATTTCCATTGTGGCTGGCGCCGGTGCAGGTAAAGCTTTTACCGATCAGTGATAAGTTTTTGCCGTATGCAGAAATTGTTTTATCCCAGCTAAAAAATGCGGATATTCGTGCCGAAATTGACGACCGCAATGAGAAGATCGGTAAAAAGATCAGGGATACAGAACTTGCAAAGTTGCCCCTGATGCTGGTTTTAGGCGAAAAAGAGATGAATGAAAGCAAAGTTGCCGTGAGGAGGCAGGGCAAAGGAGATCTTGGCGTAAGCACCGTGCCTGAATTTATTGAGATGGTAAATGAAGAAGTGAGGAGTAAAAGGCCATTTGAATAAAATATTTATTAACTTTAAATCAAAACCCGGGCGCAGGCCCATATTATAAATCTAAAATCAATTAATGGCATTTCCACCCAGAGCACCGAGAGGGGCGTTTAACCCCCGTTTCAGAAAAGAACAACAACAGGAACACCGCACCAACCATATGATAAGAGTACCTGAGGTACGATTGGTGGGTGAAAATATTGAACCAGGGATCTACCCTACGACCGATGCACTTAAAATGGCCCAGGATCAGCATTTGGATCTTGTAGAAATTTCCCCCGGTGCAAATCCACCAGTTTGTAAAATCATCGATTACAATAAGTTTTTGTACGATGAAAAAAAGAAGAAAAAAGAAATGAAGGCGAA
>JBDTVX010000385.1:0-5159 GCA_040007015.1 Ferruginibacter sp.
ATGGAAGCAAATAAATATGTTCCCTCCACTGTTCTTGCATTAAAAATTGCCCGGGTATTTAATAAGCCCGTGGAAGAAATTTTTATATTGGAAAAAAGTGATTAGCGGCGAAAATAATATGGGCCATAAAAAATCATTCAACATTTTTAAGAAGCCTCCTAAATTTTTTTTTGCCACGAATGCACGAATTAGCACGAATAAGGTCTATTTTTTATAAAAAAATTTCTGAAATTTATTGCCTGGCAATTAGTTTGGCAGGCGTGCCTGAGTGGATAAAGTTAACCCAACGGTTATATGCAATATTAGTTCCAAAAGTAAACCGGGTATTTAATTTTTTTACAATAGAGCCCCTGTCTATGGTACTGCTGATATCTGCAATAAATTCAAGTGTATCGCCATTTACTTCCACCGGGGGACGCTGTGCCCGCAATGTTACTTCGTCCAGCACAGTTTTATCTTTCAGGGAAATGCGTCCCAGGTTAACTGAATCTTCTTCCGGCGGGAATTCAAAATTTTTCCATTGGGGATGAAAATTTATATGCGAAGCAGACAGGCAATAGCTGCCTGGCTGAAGGTGGTTAAAAGAAAATTTGCCAAGCGAATCGGTCCTGGAAAAAGCTATCAGCGATGAATCAGTCGCATTCACCAGTGAAACGGTGGCATCAGCAACGGGCTGAAGATTATCTTCCAACCGGCCGGTAACCAAACCTGTTTTCACGGAGGTTGACTTACCGGCTGTTTGTGGTAGCGGTAGCGGCTAAAATCAATATTAAGTTCAATAAGAAGAATTGTTTCCTGGTTATACTTTTATTGTAATCAAAAGTATCTGCCTACAATAGCAAAATGGGTTAATCAACTTTGGTTTAATGTTAATTAATGTTAATGAGGAAGAAAATCACCAATATTTGATATTTGCAAAAACAACTGTTAAGGAAATCACGTAAGAAACTATTGGCAGGGTTTTTACGTTATTATATAGAAGAAACGGATTGAGGTTAATTTGGTTCCGTTGGGGCATCCGGGAATAATTAGCATTTCGAAAAATTTTCTCTAGTGCTGCATTATTTTCGTTGGCAACTAAATGTTCCTGCTTTTTACCTTTTAACGACAAATGATTGTGGCGCCTTTACTACAGGGTATGTAGGGAAACACCGCACTCATTTTTACAATAATTTTAAAAATCCTTCGTTTTAACAGTATAAAAAACAAATTAAAAATGCCCGAAAAATATAATAAGTATAGCGCGAACCCATTGGTTCAGTTGGTAAGAAGCCTGTTTAGTAAGTTTTTACATTCACCGGATATTTACCCCATAAGGTATTATAAAAAAGGAAAACGCTTTCGCCGTTACTAATATCTATTTATAAATTAATATAGTTTCTAACCCCATATTTAGCCTTCGCAGATGCGAGGGCTTTTTTGTGCCCCTGGTTTATGGGATACAGACTCCTTTAAATTCCAAATTTACTTAAAACCGGGACAATAAAATATAGCCGGCGATGAATAATACCGTATTATAATTTATTTTCATTTTGTAACTTTAGGTAAATCATTCAATCAAACTTATGGACCAACAAATCATCAATCTTTACGACGAGTACACTCACCGGCCATTGAGCCGACAGGAATTTTTAAGCAGGCTTACTAAAATGGTGGGCAGTACTGCCGCTGCCATGGCGGTATTACCGTTGCTGGAATTGAATACCGCAAATGCAGCTACAGTACCGGAAGAAGAACTGTTTACGGAGCGCATTAAATACCCCGGCGTTAATGGCGACATGCAGGCTTATGTAGCCCGGCCAATGAAAGAAGCAAAATATCCGGCGGTGATCGTGATTCATGAGAACCGTGGTTTGAACGCGCATATTGAAGATGTAGCCCGGCGTGCAGCCAGGGCCGGTTACCTGGCAATCGCACCCAATGCGTTGTCCTCATTAGGCGGTACCCCGGCTGATGAAGATGAAGCCAGGAAATTATTTCAGCAATTGAAAGCGGAAGATAACCTCCAGAATTTTATTAAAGTATTTGAGTATTTACCGGGCCGGAAAGATTGCAATGGTAACTATGGATGTGTTGGTTTTTGCTGGGGCGGGGGCATGTCAAATCAACTGGCGGTGAATGTACCGTCATTAAAAGCGGCGGTTGCATTTTATGGCGCTCAGCCCAATGCAGCGGATGTGCCAAAAATTAAAGCAGCGGTTCAGCTTCATTATGCGGGCCTGGACGAGCGGATCGGTGCCGGTATTCCTGCTTATGAAGCAGCATTAAAACAGGCAGGCACCCGTTACGAATTATATATGTACGACGGGGTAAACCATGCTTTTCACAATGATACTGCGCCCACACGCTACAATGAAACAGCAGCTAAATTGGCCTGGCAACGCACGATTGATTTTTTTGGGAAGTATTTGAGTTAATTGTTCCGCAATGCCAGTCAATTTGATAGTCAGCCCAAGAGCAAAAAAATCCATTGGCTGATAAAAGAACTTATCGGCAAGCTAAAAAAACAGAACACGACGCCAAGCATATTATTGAAGCGGGGGACAAACTTTTAGCAGACAACAGTCTTCATCATTTTGATGTTGCCATTTAATTGGTGGGCGATGAAAGTTACGAGGCAAGAATGTTAGCTACTTATCTTTTAGGGCAGTTGTAAAATACTATTAAGGCGGGAGTTAATTTTGAATTAATATCCTAAATGATAGATCCCGCTTTCTGATTCAAATCAAAAATTATGGCAGATTTTAAAGACCAATTACTGAATGTTCTAGGCGAAATTAAAGGAAGTGGTTCTTTTGTAAGTAGTAATGCTGAATCATTCCTTCTTCCAGGCCTGGATATCCTGGGTGTGGGTGAAATCGGTTTTCCGATCAATACCCCGCAAATAAAAGAAATGATAAAGGTAGCTCATAAGGCGCCATTTGGTAAGGGTAGTGAAACCGTAATTGATACAAACGTAAGAAGCGCGTGGGAGATTGATGCAGGCAAAATAAGCTTCAGGAATAAGGACTGGGCTAAATTTGTAGAAGTAATTATAAAGCAAATCAAACCTGACCTGGGCCTCGAAGGACATTCGGTTACAGCAAATCTTTATAAATTGCTGATCTATGAAAAGGGGGATTTTTTTGTAGCCCATAAAGATTCTGAAAAAGAAAAAGGGATGTTTGGCACGCTCATTATAGCCTTGCCTTCCAAACATACCGGCGGTGAATTATTTGTAAGATTCGATGGCCAGGAAAAAATTATTGATTTTTCTGGGCCGGCGAGTCAATATAAAATACCGTTTGCAGCTTTTTATGCCGACTGCGAACACGAGATCAGGCCTATTAATTCGGGCCATAGGGTTTCGTTGGTTTATAACCTCGTTCAAAAGAAAGGCGGGGAAAAAATAGAACTTAATCCATTGGGAGACTATGTTGACAGGCTCTCAGCGATACTTAAAACTTGCATAAAAGATGAGGGCCATCTAAAAGTTGTGCTGTTGGGACATCAATATACGCCTTCAAATTTTACGATGGAGACCCTTAAATTAAATGACCGCCCCAAAGCTGCGGCATTGATACAAGCGGCACAAAAGGCCGGATTTTATTTCAAATTGGGTCTGGTAACATCCTATCAAATGGGTGAGTTGGAGATAAGCAGCAAAAGATCTTCACGATATGGCTCCAGAAGAAGCTATGATGATGACGATTACGACGATGGGGATTTGGAAGAAAATGGAACAATGGGAGAAGTTTATGAGGAGTACATTCAAATTGAGCACTGGATGAAGGAAGGTGCTCCACCTTTGCGAAATATAACCATTGAGGAAGAAGATCTTATCTCCGATATCAAGCTTAATGAAGATGAGCCCATTGAAAAGGCCGCTGAAGGTTACACTGGCAATGCAGGTATGGAAATGCAATATTGGTATCATTATGGCGCGGTGTTTTTATGGCCGAAAAAATATCATTATCAAATGCTGATGGGTCTTAAGCCGGACAATAAATTGGAATGGATCGACTACTATAACGAAAACTGGGAAAGCCTGGGAACCTCCGAAATTGAAATGACCAAACAATTGGCAGAGTCGGGTTTATGTGTAGATAACAGTAGGACCGAAATTGATTTTGGTCCATTGGTGGATTGGCTCATAAACCTAAATGATCTTAAATACCTGTCAGTAAAAGGGACTTCTTTTTTAGTAGATTCCTTTATTGCGATCACGGTTGAAGACTGGGTTAAACTGTTCGAAAATTATCCTCCCGGCTATTTTGAAAATACATTTGCAATTGTTGCACAATCAGGCAAACCAGCTATTATCGGGCATATCCTTGCTATTCTCAACAAACTACATGCAAATAAAACCCGTAAGTACAAGGCATTTATATCGAATAAAATAGAATTAATACCAGTTTACCTGAATTCATTAAACCTATCTGCAAAAAGCGAGGAGGCCAAAGCAAAGAATATTTTGCGAAACGTATTGGAAATTGGAAAATTGAAGGAAGTGGATAGTGTATGGCTGAAGAACACCACCAACGCCTTTACAAGACAACTTTCGAGGCAATATGTGAATGACGTATTAATGTCAGTAATGCTGGAATTCGGTGAAATAACTCAACTCTCCAAGCAAATAATTGCAGTATGTAAAAAAGATTTAGGGCATAGGGTTGATAACAAACCACAGCCACCAGCCGATTGGTCAAGAACTGTACCCGACACTTCCGGCTATGAAAAGGTTTGGAAAACATTAGCCGGTTTTTTACAATCACCTGTATTATATGTTTTTGATTATCAAAAGCCACAGGCAGAGCGGGGAGAAATGGAACATGCGATCAGGAGCGCAACCATTGATATAAAAATGGAAACGATCAAAAAAGGCTCACCGCATACATTACGACTGATTAAAACCCAGGGCGCTTATGAAAGGGACCTGGCAAAATGGAAGATAGATGTTGGCTTATTGGAAAAAGCAGAGAAACTGTAATTTCACAGCGCCTTGCCGGTTCAGCCTGGTGAGTTGACCTGGCATATAGTTTTAAGGTGTGAATAGATTCCTGGCTGCAGCCGGCCAGGGAAATCATATAGTATGGCGTTATATTAATAGCCTATCTTTTTCTTTTACATAGTGTCTGCAAGAAAACTATAGAACGCCCATTGGACGGGAAGTTAGCCGA
>JBDTVX010000386.1:0-5139 GCA_040007015.1 Ferruginibacter sp.
ATAAAGCAACAGTTCAACATGGCTACACCTGAAAACGTTATGAAAGCCGAAATTATTCATCCGCAATGGGATACTTATAATTTTGACCTGGCAGATAAAATGGTGGCCTACTGTCAAAAAAATAATATTAAAGTAAATGCACACACGCTAATTTGGCATAGCCAATTGCCTGCATTTGCCCGTCGCATTCAAAGTGTTGATTCATTCAGAACTTTTTTTTCTAATCATATTAAAACAGTGGCTGGCCGTTATGACGGTAAAGTGTACTCGTGGGATGTGGTGAATGAAGCTTTAAATGAAGATGGTACCATGCGCAAATCTGTTTTTCTAAATAAACTCGGTGAAGATTTTGTGACAGAAGCATTTAGAACTGCCCAGGCGGCTGCTCCCAATACACTACTTTATTACAACGATTACAACAATGAACAGTCCGCCAAGCGCGCCGGCTGTATCGCCCTGATAAAGAAAATTCAGTCAGCAGGCGTACGGATTGACGGCGTAGGTATCCAGGGGCATTGGCATTTAGGAAAAATCCCGTTAAAGGACATTGAGGAAAGTATTATACAGTATGCCGCACTGGGCATAAAAGTGATGTTTACTGAACTGGATATTGAAGTATTGCAAAGAAATTTCTCCGGGGCTGATGTCAACCAGTCAATGCAAAACAACCCTGCTTTAAACCCTTATGTGAAGGGGTTACCAGATAGTGTACAGCAGCAACTTGCAAATGATTACGAGGCCTTGTTTAAATTATTTTTGAAACATAAGGATAAAATAAGCCGGGTTACTTTTTGGGGAGTAAATGATGGACAAAGCTGGTTGAATGGATGGCCGGTACGTGGAAGAACGAATTACCCTTTGTTGTTCGACAGAAATTTTCAACCAAAACCTGCATTTTATAAAGTGGTGCAGTTAAAAAAATAAAAACTTTATAAACGGTACGGAAATAAATTATCTGCAATGGAAAATAAAACGCAAAAATTATCATTAAAGTAAAAAATTGGCTATAGCCCCGGAGACCTTGCAGCTAACCTGGTATTTCAAACACTGGATACTATGATCAACAACACGAACACCTGTACAAAAAACTGCGCAAATATTAACTAAAACCATCAATATTAACTAAAAGTAAAATGTATCCGCAGGGCAAACGCAGCTAAATTTATCAGAACAATATCTTTTCCAAATACTCCTGTTGCCATCCGGCCAGATACAGACTTGAGCGGTGGTATTAAATAAAATATTGGGCAGGGTGCAATACCTTGGGCCTGGAGGCTCATCATTATTTTCCAGGGAGCGGTATATACGGGATCAACTCAAAGCAGCCGATATGGAATGCACGGATCCCGCCGAGTACTAGAGGCAACTTTCAGTAAGGTATATCAAGGCTGCCAAGGTAGAAAGTCCTGCGGTGATCAGTATTTTGTGATGTTTTCCAGTCGGGCCGTTACAGAATTGCTGACAAGGCTTCATTTAAATAGGGATTTGGATAACAGCCGATAAGCGGCGTTTCTGATATCTTTAAATGGGATCTTAATAATTACGGAGCCTGATGCTTGCCCGATCCGCAGTTTGCGGATAAAGGCGGCCGCGGAATGAGCCGCAATAAAATTAGAAATCGACGATCGCCAGGTTAGTTTACTTATTAAGAGAGCGTTACACTAGCGATCAAAAACAGCATTTTAAAAATATCAACGGATTGATTTTGGATCTATCACTACATATTTAATAGCCTCGCCCGAACTATCAAGTGAATAGGAATAACTGATGCGCAATAGCCCGTCAGCTGGTTGTATTAAACAAGGATAAGAAAAACTGCCTTTTCCTTTGGGTTCATTTTCCAAAAGTCTTTTCCATTTCCAGCTGGCTCCTTCATCATCCGACAAATAAAGGCTTAACCTGTATCTGCCATCTTCTTCATCGCAACCCACAAATGCCCAGCGGCCATCTTTCATTGCAAGTAATTCTACACTGGCAGTGTTGGGTATGGTGCTTTTTTTTGCGCCGCTCCAGCTTTGTCCCCTATCGGTGGATTCACTTGTCTGTACCCGTGGAGGTTCATCTCCGTTGTCCCGCATAAAAGCCGAGATATTGCCATTCTTTTTTTGAACCAATGCGGGCTGCACATTCCCTCTTCCCACAATAGGTAAGCTGGCGCGCCAGGTATTGCCGTCATCGTCAGAAATAGCCACCATTGACATGTTGAATCCATCCGAATAAAGCGGCAGCAACAACCTTCCGCCGGCAAGTCGTAAGGGTTTGATCCTCGTCATCCAGCCGGTACTTCTTTTTGCCGGATCCTTGCTTGCTTCAACAATCATATCATCATATTTAGGCGCATAAGCTCCCGAACCGCTTGTGTTTGGTGTTAGTTGTTTAAATTTAACAGTCGTCTCTGTTGCGAAACTATCTTTTGGAGCAAGCAATATATTATCCTGCCAGTTCCACACCGGCGCTCCTGGTTCATTGTAATTTACCGCAGTACGAAATCTTAGTAAGGAACACTCCCAACGGTGTGCCTGTACAGCGATCCAAACCAGGAATAATTTATCGTGACTGTTAAGAAAAAGCACCGGGTTGCAATCAGGTAAACCATAAGTATCGGCCATTTCAAATGGTGCAGACCACACGGTACCACCTTTTTTTAAACGGGCGCCCATAATTTTTACATCGTCAGCAGTTCTTTCTCCACTGCCCTGGAACCAGGCAGCCAGTATATCTCCATTCGGCAAAGCAACGATACTGCTCCCATGTGTATGCTGCGGCTGTACCGGAAAGAGGAGGCTTTCAAAAACTGTCTGTACTTTTTCTGTTGCGGGTTGTGCCGGCAGCTCGTTCCAGGCCAAACAGCCAAGCAAAATAATCACACGTAATCGTTTCATTTTAAAGTGTGTGTTAAGTTGAAATCATTCATTTTTATATCGGGTAACGCGGGCAAGAACAAACGGAACCGTTTAATAAAATAAAAATCAGGTTGGTTTTTATCAGGATGATTTATATTTAATGCCAGATCATAAATATATACTTTTTCTTGTCTTTATCTTAAACATGAATAGCATGAACACGAACGAAAAGAAATTTGTTCCGGTAATGATCACTCCGTTTAACCTTAAGGCCACCGTAGACATGGATGCTTTAAACAGCCTGATTGATTTTTACCTGGCCGCGGGTGTAAAGGGATTTTTTGCGAATTGTTTAAGCAGTGAAATGTTTAGCATAAGCGAGGATGAGCGGCTCGAAATTACCAAACACATTGTTAAGTATGTAAATGGCAAGGTGCCCGTAGTGGCCACCGGATCCTTTGGGTTAACGATTGAAGATAAAGCCAGGTTCACAAAAAAGATATATTATACCGGCATTGACGCAGTTATCATGATTACAGGGCATTTTGCCAATGTAGATGATACTGATGAAGTGCTGTTACACAATTTTGAAAAAATGTTCGATCTTACCGGCAGCATTCCCTTAGGCATGTATGAATGCCCTGCTCCTTACAAAAGAATCATTTCCGCAGATATTTTCAAACAACTTTTAAGTTTTAACAGGCTGGTGTATCACAAGGATACTTCCATAGAGCACAGACAGGTAAAAGCAAAATTAGAAGTGTTAAAATCGATTGGAGATAATAACCTTGAATTTTATGATGCTCATTCGCCCAATGCCATGTATTCGTTACAAATGGGTGCCAAAGGCATGTCATCTATTTCAGGCAATTTTTATCCTGAAATATTGGTATGGATGTGCAACAACGCCACCAACCCGGATAAACAGGAAGATGTACAATGGATGCAGTCGGAAATCACAAGGGTTGATCCGTTAATTCACCAGGCTTATCCCATGAGCGCAAAATATTTTTTGCAAAAAAGAGGGTTGCCTGTTCGTACCATCAGCAGAACGTTTGCACTGGAACTGACACCTGAGCAGAAGAAAACACTGGACGATATACATGCCAGCTTTCTTGGTTGGTGCGAACGGCTGGGTATACAACGGGTCATTTAATTTATTGCTACTGAATTACGATTGCCAATAAGCTATTATGAAATTTTTACCGGTTGCAGACCTCGCTATTATTGCATTTTATATGCTGGCCATGATATTGACCGGGGTATGGTTTTCAGGAAAGAATAAAAATCCGGATCAGTTTACAAAAGCCTCAGGGAAAATCCCCCGGTGGGCCGTGGGCGTTTCTATCTATGCCACGTTTTTAAGCAGCAATACATTTTTAGGAGTTCCCGGAAAAGCGTTCGGAACCAACTGGAATGCTTTTGTTTTCAGCTTGTCTATGCCGCTGGCTGCATGGATCGCCACAAAATATTTCATTCCTTTTTACAGGAACAGCGGGGAAATATCTGCCTATACGCATCTGGAACGGCGCTTTGGTGCATGGGCCCGTACCTATGCGGTCGTTTGTTTTTTGCTAACACAGCTTGCCCGGATGGGGTCTGTTTTTTTTGGCATAGCCCTTAGTCTGCAAGCCATGACGGGCTATTCCATGCAAGCAATCATGATTGTAATGGGTATCATCATTATCATTTATACCGTATTAGGCGGCATGGAAGCAGTGATTTGGACAGAGGTGGTACAAGGTATCATAAAAACATTTGGCGCCATTATTATCCTTTATTTCATTATTAAGAAAATGCCGGGTGGTGTTGAACAAATCATTGCGATTGGGAAGGCTGATGGAAAATTTAGCCTGGGTAGTTTTAAGCCGGACCTTACTGCTTCCACATTCTGGGTAATTTTTTTGTACGGTACTTTTATAAACCTGAACAACTTTGGAATGGACCAGAATTATATTCAGCGTTACCAGGCAACAAGTTCTGCCAAAGAAGCTGGCAAATCATTGTGGCTCTGCGTTAAATTATACCTGCCCGTTTCGTTGTTATTTTTTGTGATCGGTTCTTCGTTGTATGCCTGGTACCAGGTGCACCCGGAAATGCTGAATGCCATTAAACTAAAAGCAGCAGCAGAACGGCTGCCTTCCATGGTGTCTGTCACAGAAATAGATGCGCTGGCAAAAACATTGCAACCTGCCGATTATGGAGATAAGGTATTGCCTGATTTTATGGTAAATGTATTGCCGGTTGGGATTGTAGGGATTATTGTATCTGCCATACTTTCGGCAGCCATGAGTAC
>JBDTVX010000387.1:0-5111 GCA_040007015.1 Ferruginibacter sp.
TGCTTTTTTTGTATCCTTGTTATAGATTATTTGTGTAACAATACTCCATGGACGAACCGTTAACTTACCTGTGGCCATTGCTGCGGGAAGTGTTGATGATTGGGTACTAAAGTAACCACCAAACGGGCATCCTTCCCAGCAACGGTTTCTAAACTGGCATTTTGTTCGGCCAGGGATGGCTTGTGTAAGATTTGCAACACGTCCGATAAACATGTGGCGCTGGTTTTTATAAAAAGTCTTTATTCTTGCGGCAACATCTTTTTCAACACAGTTTAAATCCATTGGCGGCAAAAACTGGCCGTCCGGCAAATGTGCCAGGCCTTCTTTGGATCCGCTGATGCCTGCAAATTTTTCTACATAATCGTACCATGGCGCCATTTCTTTGTAGCGTATGGGCCAGTCAATCGCGATACCATCTTTTGCGTTGGCCTCAAAATCTAAATCACTTAGCCGGTAACATTGCCTGCCCCACAAAATTGAACGCCCTCCAAACTGGTAACTGCGCCACCATGCAAATGGTTTCTCCTGAACATAGGGACAATCTTTTTCATTTACCCATGAATCCAAAATAGCTTCCTGTGCTGCCGTGCCATACATCGCCCAGTCCCTTGATATCACCGGGTTATCTTTTTTATATTGCAATGGGGCCCTGCCAGCATGTGGAAATTCCCAGGGGTCTTTATTGGCAGAGGCATAGTCTTTTAAATGTTCGTGGGGCCGTCCCCTTTCCAGCATCAGTACTTTCAAACCTTTTTCTGTTAATTCTTTTGCAGCCCATCCACCACTAATGCCGGAGCCTATTACAATGGCATCGTATGTATTTTGGGTAATCGCTTTATTATTTACATTGAGTGTATCCCCTGGCATATCTATTAATTGATAATTCTTTCAAATCTAAGTTTTTCTTCTCTTTTGAAGCCTCTTTTATAATTATAAAAAATGGTAATATTTATAACAGGTACAAACGGACATTATCAATTATGAGGTTTCAATTATCAATTAACTTCCGCTATTTCTATTTTGCGATAGTAAATTTCCGCGCCTTCTGATTGAATGCTTATTTTACCGCGGGTCAAACTTGGATCTTCACCTTCGTTCACCACAACGCCATTAACGATATAGGTTATCTTTCCTTTATTTGCTATGACTTCCACACGGTTCCATTCACCTGTGGGCTTTTCGGCATCCTTTTTCTTTTTCGATCTGCAATAATCTTTAGGCGTTGTACGGGAACCATCTATTACAATGGTAGTGCTATCCACCATCCAGAAATCACCGACGTCGCCTTCCTGCACCTGGCATTCAATCCCTTTTGGCCAAACAATATCTTTGGCGTTAACAGGGATATAATATAAAATACCATTATCTCTCCGTGTAGAATCCGCATCCCGCGGCGGATATTTTTTCACTCCCCATTTGAATTCTACGGCAAGGTGAAAATTACTAAACTCCTTTTCAGTACAAATATAGCCGAACTCTTTCCCGGAAATATGAAGCAAGCCATTTTCAATACTAAATACCTTTTCCGGATCATTGTTCCTGCCCTTGGACTGAATAAAACTATACCATCCGTCTAAATTTTTTCCATTAAATAAAGGCTTGATACCGGGATTTGTTTCTTGTGCATCTGCACAGAAAAAGCTGAATGCCAACATGGCGGCAAATAATTTTTTCATGCTCGTTTTTTTTTAAAATTACTCATTGAATATCATTACCGCTCTATTATTTTTTGAACCCGGGGAATGTTCTTTTCCGATCCGCACTAAATCCTTATTACACACCTGGTAATACCATCATGTAATGTCACATTTAAAATGATTTTCAAGGTTAAAAATATTGAGACCACTCAGTTGTAAAATAAATAAATGTAAAGTATATTTGATAGGATATTCCGCCACAAACGTTCCGTCTTTTTAATAACTCAGCACTAAATTATGATCCGATGGTAGAAGAATTTTGGGGTACACTTTCAATATATGATCACAGAGATCCTGTTTTTATCAGGTCTTTGATATTATTCGATCGCATTGTAATTCCTGTTCCGGAAAGCACTTTCGGAACACTCACTAACCAGGAGCTTGACAACTTGAATATAGATGCAGAAAAGCTAAGGAAAAATGATGCTGCCGTGATATATAAATGGGATCCCAAAAAATTCCAGGCATGGGAAACCGAGACGATGCGGGAAGCATTAATGATTCAAAAAACAGATAAATTATATCATACACGGTTACAGTTGCTATCACAGGTAGACGATCTAAAACCAAAGGATGTTAAATATATTTCTGCGGTTCCTGTTTATGGCGCCCGGAAAGAATTCCAGGACGCTTATTCCAAAATAACCCTTGGCGCCCCCGATAATCTAACGATTGAATTAAGCCAGTTAATCAGTGTACCTGATGTAACTAAAGGACCCTTCCCACTGGATCAAATAATAAAATTGAGAAACGGGAAAGGATTTCAGTCTGCAAGAATTGCGTTACGGGATTGGCAAATAAAAAAAATGCCGGAACTTATCGGTGAGCATTCAGAAAAGCAGGTTCTTTTGGCGAAACAGGAATTTGAACGAATGCTGGAACGATATGAAGAAGAAATTAAAAAGGGCAAGTTCGGGAAAACGAAAGTTGTAGTTACATCCCTGTTAGCATTAGGCGCATTATTTTCAGCAGCACTGGGACAAATCCCGGCAGCAATTGCGTTGATGTCTGGTGCGGCACCTCATTTATTTTCATTGAAAGAATCTTTGACACCTGCCTGGAAAGATATCCGGGAGAAAAAGTTTGAACCGGCGGGTGTGGTATATGAAGCCAACAGAATTTTGAAACAGTAAAACGGCTTTTGGGAAAGGTATTTTGATTTGCTTAATTTTTAAGCCTTCCTAGAATAGTCTATTAAATACTGCCGGCCTTATTACCTTATTTTGACCGCTTGCATTATTACATTTTATTTGACAATATGGTAAAAAGCCTGCCGGGCCGCGCCAGCAGACAGGGTTTGATCATCAGTGTGCCGGATTTGCTTTTTACCAACGTTTGCGAAAAAAATAGCTGCATACCCAACTTATTTTTTTATCCTTGCGCAGTATAAATACCTGTTGAAACAATTGTATCATGCTGGTAAAAATTAGGGCCGCAAGCGTGAAAACAACATAATGGACCACCCCTAAATGAATTAAAAAGTTTGCAAAAAGCATTGTAATTTGCAAATATCTATCCTATAAAAAATACTTTGTATTTTCAAACTGATAAAATGAATAAATATATACTCATTACAATAATATCTTTAGCCGCCTGTGGGCAAAAACAATCTACCGTACCTGTTGTTGGTTTTGTGGATGCCTTCCAGGATAATACGATCGAACAGGCTAAAACTGGTTTTATAGATGCGCTAAAAAAAAATGGGTTCGACGAAAAGAGCGGCACTGTAAAAATTATTTACAGAAATGCACAGGGAAATATCCCCACGCTTACACAGATCATCAACTATTATATAGGTGAACACGTAACGCTTATTGCTGCCAACGCTTCTTTATCAACTATCACTGCAATTCAAAAAACGAAAACCATCCCTATTTTCATGATGGTTGCCCCCTCCCCTTCTTTGATGAATGTAGTTAATGAAAAAGGCGATCCTCCTGCTAATTTGTTTGGTGTTGGAGAAGAACTCGGATATATTGATACTTCATTTTTGCTGATTCCGAAAATCATAAAACCAAAATCATCGAAAATAGTGGTTGGCATGATATTTAACCAATCCGAACCGCAATCTGTAGAAGCTATCAAAAGAATTGAACAACTGGCACAGAAAAATAACATCTCACTGGTTTCATTACCCGTTAACAACAGCGCAGACGCACAACTGGTAACATCTGCATTATTGAACAAAAATATTGATGCTTTTTTTGCCAATCCCGACAATACTGTTTTTGCTTCATTTGAATCTTTGGCCAAATTGTGCAAACAATCCAAAGTGCCAATTTTTACCAGTGAGGCAGGACTTGTATCAAGAGGCGCTTTGGTAGCTTATGGCGCAGATATCTATCAGTGGGGATACCAGGCAGGAGAGCAGGCAGCTATTTTTTTGAAATCAAAAAATACTTCAGGGCTTCATTGGGAAATGGTAAAGACCCGGAAAAAAGTTTTTAATCCCGCTGTAGCAAAATATTATGATTTGGCAATACCTTCAGGTTTTGAACCCATCACCCGCTAATGGATTTTTATTTACAGGCTTTGCAACTTTCCCTTTGTCTTGGATCCATGTGTATGGGTGTGTTCATTTCTATGAAAATTTTTAATATCCCCGATATAACCACGGATGGCAGTTATACGCTTGGGGCGTCTGTTACAGCGGTTTTATTATCCAACCACTATCCCCTGGTATATGTTATGCTGGCAAGTATCCTCATGGGTTCGCTTGCCGGAATGCTCACCGGTCTTATTCATACCAAACTAAAGATAGACGCGTTGCTCGCCGGCATATTGGTGATGACCGGACTATATTCGGTAAATCTTATTATTCTTGGCAGGTCTAATATTCCGTTGATTGGCACAGCATCCATATTCAGCCAGTTGAGATTATTTGCAAATGAAACTTATAATAATCTTATCATAGCATTCCTTTTCATTATCCTTCTTGCACTCATTTTAACCTATGTGTTAAAAACTGATTTTGGCATAGCTATGCGGGCGACAGGCAGCAGTGAAACTATGACAAAAGCACTTGGTATAAATAATGATAAAATGAAAATTATTGGCCTTGCCATCGCCAATGGGTTGACGGCGCTCAGTGGGTTCCTGGTAGCGCAGTACCAGAATTTTACAGATATCAACATGGGGATAGGCATTGTAATCACCGGGCTGGGATCAGTATTGATAGCAAATGCCCTAAAAAACTGGTTCAATGTAAAATCCATAGCGGCCCAGCTAGTATTGGTGATAGCAGGCAGCCTGGTTTTTCAAATGGTGCTGGCCGTTACGCTGGCTTCGGGTGTAGATCCAAATTTTTTGAAATTAATTACTGCCCTGTTTGTTCTTTTGATAGTAGCGTTGCCCAGGTTGAGCAGCAGCCTTAAAAAAAATAAATGATCTCTTTAGAAAATATATCAAAGGTTT
>JBDTVX010000388.1:0-5083 GCA_040007015.1 Ferruginibacter sp.
CCCTTTGCACCAGCGAATCAAGGTTACGGAAATGGATATACGCTTTTCTGTATTTGTTGGCATCAAATGCGGGAGAACCCATATATACTTCCCCTTTTTTGGTAATGCTTTTTGAAATGCCGGATTGCGCGGTGATAATGGTATTATCAGCGATTGTTAAATGCCCTACGATCCCTACCTGTCCGCTAAACATGCAATTTTTTCCGATTTTGGTAGAGCCTGCTACAACGCCATGTGCTGCATAATAAGTGTTTTCTCCAATCTCCACGTTATGGGCGATATGTATCAGGTTATCAAATTTTACACCTTTACGCAAAATGGTTGAACCCAGGGTTGCCCTGTCAATGGCGCAATTGGCGCCTATTTCCACATCGTCTTCAATTACTACGTTGCCGATCTGCGGTACTTTCTTATGATTGTTTTCCGGGTTAAACCTGAAGCCGTCGCTGCCGATCACCGTGCCTGAATGAATGATACAGTTTTTTCCAATACTGGTTTCAGAATAAATTTTTACACCGGCAAAAAGGGTCGTATTATCTCCAATTACCGCATTGTCGCCGATATAAACCTGGGGGTATATTTTTACATTATTTCCGATGGTTGCATTTTCCCCAACAAAAGAAAACTCTCCAGCGTAAATATCGGTTCCTACGGTAGCGCTGTCGGCAATAAAAGATAATTTTGAGATGCCCTTTTTATTGAGTTTTACCTCGTTGTACATTTCCAATAACCGAGCGAAAGCATTTTCTGCACTTTCTACCCTTATCAATGTTGCAGTAACCGGGGCAGTTAAAATAAAATCTTTGTTAATGATCACTACGGAAGCCTGTGTGCCATACAGGTAGTGCGTGTAAAGTGGGTTGGAAAGGAATGAAACAGCGCCGGGAACCCCCTCTTCAATTTTAGATAATTTAGTAACGGTAATGTTTGCATCTCCTTCTATCTGCCCGTTTAGCAGGTCGGCTATTTGCGCGGCGGTAAATTGCATCGTATAATTTTTTATCGGGTGTTAATTAAAATATTTTATGAGCTAACGAATTCGTTGGAATAAAATTTATCATCGGGATCCGGGGGGATTGCTAAAGACCCTTTACTCCAATCATCCGGTTGCTTTCCTGGTCCCATACTTTCAATCTAAAGCAGGCATTCATTGCCTTTGGTGTAAGTGAAGTAGTTTTGCAGTTTTGCAGTTCATCAAAATGTTTCATTACTTCCGGCAGCCGGTAGAAAGGGATCTTTGAATTCAGGTGGTGAATATGATGATACCCGATGTTACCGGTAAACCATGCCATTACCCGGTTCATTTTCATAAAACTGGACGATTCCAGCGCCGCTTTTTCATATACCCAGTTTTTATTTTCAAAAAATTCCACACCCGGGAAATTATGCTGGGCATAAAATAAATATGCTCCTATGCCAAAAGCAATTAAAAACGGTAAAAAGAACATAAAGAACCATGCCTGCCATCCCATGAAAATAAACAGTAGCGCAGCCACCGTAATATGTAATATCAAAGCGATCATTGAATCATAATGTTTGCGCGGGTTGCTGATAAATGAACGCAGGCACATGCCAATAATAAACATGGAAAAATATCCCAGCGCAATGGTCAGCGGGTGGCGTATGGTGAGATAGGTAAGTTTTTGAAAAGGAGTCATGTCAATATATTTTTTCCTGGTAACGATTGGATAGGATCCTATACTGGCACTGAATAATTTAGAATTGTGATTGTGATGATGATCGTGGGATCTTTTCCAGATGCTCGTTGGCGAAAGCATGTACATTCCAAAAATGGTCATGATAACTTCGGCAGTAGTGGATTTGGTTAGGATGGTGTGATGCTGGTGATCATGATAAATGATAAACATCCGTATCAATAATAAGCCTGCAATAATACTGCATATTAATTTTAATATGATAACAGGCATCCATAAACTGCCGCCGAGTGCCAATATCAATAGTGAAAGTGTGGAAATAGTATGAAACCAACTCCTGGATCTTATTTCTTTTGCAAAAGGTTTTGTGGCCAATATCAGGTTTTTACCCAGGAGCATTATCAGATTTTTTAGACACTAAGTTACTAAATTTAAATTTTAAAAACGTTTGTGCTTCCATCTATTGTGTGTCCAAAGCCATGTTTCAGGCTGTGCAATGATATCGGCTTCCAGTTTGCGGGTATGTGTTTCTGTTATACCACCTTCAACGCCAACGTATGGCGGCTCTTGTATTAGCTCTTCCATCAATGTATAATAACCTCTTGTTAATTTTTTCACAGATACAAATACAATCGGGTATTTGATCTTTTGTGCTATTTTTTCAGTACCCATAAACACGGGAGTCTCCTGGTTCAGGAAATTCATCCAGTGTGCTTTGGCAGGACTGGGAGCCTGGTCTGCAATAAAAGCCGTTGCATTTAATTCATGACGGTTCTTTACCATATCCCTGAAAGTATCCTTCATCGGTATAAGCCTGGTTCCAAACCTTTCCCTCATTTTACACATCAGCCCGTTCAGGTATTTATTGACCAGGGGATGATAGATCACGTATAACTGGTGTTTGCAGCAAAGGCCAAAAGTGTTTCCGGCCCACTCCCAGTTGCCTTTATGACCCATCACTACAATTATACTTTTGTTCTCCTCCGCCAACTGCTTAAAAAGGTTCTCCGCAGCAGGCTCAAATCTGCAATGCTTTAGCATTTGTTTCCGGCTAATCGTCAGTGTTTTCGGCGTTTCCAGAAAAAGATCGCAGAAATACCGGTAAAATTTTTTTTGAATGGCAATTATTTCTGGAAATGTTTTTTCGGGGAAGGCATTTTTTATGTTGTTAAATACTACTTTTTTACGATAGCCAATTACATAATATAATAGCAGGTAAAGTACATCTGATACCAAATAAAGTAATGGAAAAGGTAATATTGATACGAGATAAATAAAGGGTAGCGATAAATAATAAATGATTGCTGACAAGTAGTGGAGGATTAGATTTTTTAAGCGAAAATATAATAATGTGGCAATTTATCTTTACACAACAGGAATATTTTTAATAAAGAGTGATAAGAAGCCGTCTGAAAATGATTTACCGGGTTACCCAACAACCTGCCAGTTGGCGGTTGCCGGTTAATAGCGGTATAAGCGGGCGATGCCTGTTTATAAAACAGCATCAGGTATTGAGTAGTCAATATTCCAATATCCAATATCTTTGCATTATGACCTCCCAATTTTTTACCTACAATAAAGGCAAAGTAATCCAGGCGTTGCGATATCATTTTATTAGCAGACGCGAAATTAAGGCAATGATGATATTGGTAAATGTATTTGCCATTGTTTCCGCATCGCTGTTCTTTCTTAAAAAAATATCACCGGTGGCTTTTTTAGTTAGTTCTGTTTTATGGTTTACCCTGATGATCGCTTTTTGGTTCCTGTTACCTCTGACTATCTATAAAAAAACAGCAACCTTTAAAGATAAGTTTAAAGCAACTTTGGGAAAGGATGAATTTACAATAGAAAATGAAAGGGGAAGCCGCAGCTGGCCATGGAAAGACTTTAGTACCACGATGGAAAGCCCGCATTTTTTTCACTTGTATTTTAATACCCGTTCATTTTTTATTGTTCCAAAAGAAGCCTTCCCGGGTGATGAAGTGAATGCAGCAAGAAATTTATTGGCATCAAAGATCGGGTAGTAAAATAATTGTTTCAGGCTGCTTACATAGGGTTAACATTTTTCATATTGCTATTCAAAACAACCATTGCTTTAAAGAATTGGAAAAGTTTCAACGTAACTTCTTCTCCATAATATGATGCGTTATATTTATTTCTATAAACTGGTCCCCTCTTACTTTATAGCCATATTTTTCATAAAAACCGATTGCGGTATCACGGGCGTGCATGGTTAAAGTTTTGTAGCCTTTATCACGGGCAAGGTTTTCTGCAAACGTTACCATGGATTCCCCTATTCCTTTTCCCTGCATATTTTTTTGTACAGCCATCTGGCGAAGCCTTGCGCAACCATTGTTCATATTGCTAAGAATACAGCACCCCATCAATTCATCCTCGTCGAATGCACAAATTAATATATCATTTTTTTCTTTCAACAATTCATCTGGCGAAAAGGATAACCCCAGGGGTTTACGCATTATTTCATAGCGAAGGTCCACCATCAGCTGGTATTCTTTACTTCCGTGGTCAATTTGTTTTAAACCCATGCTGCAATATAATAAAATCTTTTAAACATAGGCTTTCCCGGCTGGGCGGAAAATTAAAAAGGAGCTATTAAAGCTCCTGATTAATTCTTACCCCTAAGACGTATTATAATTTTATTATTTTATAGTTCGTATATTTTCCTGGTAGTTTCCCCATGGGTTCGCATCTCCCGGAATTGAATGGAAATACCAGCCCTTTTTCTTGTTTTTAAATGAAGTGAGATTTTATAAGTCGTGCCATTTCTTATTTGAACCGGCTATAGCTGCCCGCTTTTTTGAAATCAATGTTCACTGTACAGATCCCGGAACCGGGTTCAGCATTAATCCATACACATTAAAAATATCAATTCAACTGCACTTCCATTGGCCCCGGGTATATGATCGTTGAATAAGGAAACTGAAGTAATACAAGCTTTGGAAACATTTCTATATGAGTTGGAAGAAGTGAATTTTTTTCAGTTGACAATATGATCCATCCATCCATGCGGGTGTAAAATTTATTCATTTTTCTTGTTTTAACAGGTGTAGTATTTTCTTGTTTTGACAAAGGGTTTAACTATCTGGTTGTTTGGTAGAATCATCATTTGTGCCAAAGCCTGAAAACCTTTACTGGCGCGAATTTTGAAGAGGGCAGAAAAATGATTATTCCGTATTTTGGAATGAAAGTCCCAAAAAGATAGCGCATTTTAATTTAAATGATAGCTCGCCTACAGGTAATTCTACTATAAACTCCTAAAAAAATAACCCGAAAAAGAATTTTCTTAAATGCATGCTTTTATATGCAATTTTGGAATTAATATCATTGCAACTTATATTTCTTTGTATTTATCTCAAAAAGTATATTTTTGCACCTGATTAACTAAATATTACTATTATGTCAGACAT
>JBDTVX010000389.1:0-5044 GCA_040007015.1 Ferruginibacter sp.
CTACTGAATAAAGGTGACACCTTTTTAAAAAGGTGTCACCTTTATTCAGCATAGTTTTCCCAAAATTGAAAAAAAGATCAAATAACCTTAAGCCAGGAATCCCCGCTACCTAGCGGAGGGGAGGCCTTTTTTATTATGCAGACTAATCAATTTCTCATTTACGGCGCCAACGGTTACACCGGGCAGTTAATTGCAAAACTTGCTTCAGATTATAATCTCAACCCGATACTTGCCGGCCGCAATGAGCAGGCAATCCGGCAATTATCCAAAGAGCTGCGGTTGCCTTATCGCATTGTTGACCTGGATAACACCGCAGAGTTGCAAAAGACTTTGGCCGGTATAGAGCTGGTATTGCATGCGGCCGGGCCCTTTCAGCTAACCGCAAAACCAATGATGGATGCCTGTATTGCAACCCATACGCATTACATTGACATCACGGGCGAAATACCCGTATTTGAAATGGCAAAACGCTACGACCATGCAGCTGTTCAGGCTGGTATCATGATTATGCCAGGTGTTGGTTTTGATGTGGTGCCAACCGATTGTATGGCATTATTTCTTAAAAATAAATTACCGGATGCCAGCTTACTTCAGCTTGCTTTTGCTTCTATAGGTGGCGGCTTATCCCACGGCACGGCCACCACAATGATAATGGGATTGGGTGAAGGCGGAGCTGTAAGGGAAAATGGGGAAATCGTAAAAAAGCCGTTAGGGCACAAGGGCATGTGGATTGATTTTTCTACCCTCGCCGGCAAAGAAAAAAAGCTGTTTGTGATGACAATCCCCTGGGGCGATATTGCTACCGCACATTTTACAACTGCCATACCCAATATTGAAACCTACACGGGCATTTCACCTAAAATATATAAATTATTAAAATTACAAGGGGGCTTTAACTGGCTGCTAAAAACTTCCCTGGTTCGTAAGTACGCCGCTAAGAAAATAAATGAAAAGCCTGCCGGGCCGGTAGATGAAGTGAGGGCAAAAAGCAGCAGTTTGGTTTGGGGAAGAGTGCAAAACCAACAAGGCAAGACAGTGCAGGCTGCCATGAGGGTAAAGGACGGATATACCTTAACGGCTCATAGTAGCTTATTGATTGTGCAGAAGATACTGGATGGCAATTTTAAAACCGGTTATCAAACTCCCGCGGCAGTGTACGGGGAAGACCTGGTTCTTGAAGTTCCGGATACAAAAAGAACCCCGGCCTTTTACGGCGAGGGTTCCTTTTAATATTTTTTAATGGTAATAAAGAGCCGGCATAAGATCATTTCTTAAATAGAGCCGACTGGTAGTACATCCCTTTCTACAATTTAAACCTGTACCGAAGATACTTTTGGCAGGGAAATACGATTAAATTCCGCGCCACTGAATATTTTAGCCAATTTATTATCCTGTGATTGCTTCCATTCAGTGATATTGGTTTCGGACACAATACGCCAGAAGTTTTTTGATTTCAGATCCTCATAATCAGGAGATTGAACAAAAATACCTAATATAGTATTTCTTTTTTTAAACTCTATTTTAACTGCGTTTTTTGCAAGGTGCCCACCTTCTATAAATTTGGCAATAGCTTCGTTGATCATGTATTTTTTTTGCAAATATATGCTTTTAAAGCCGGATTTATCGAAGTTTTTCAATATGAAAGTCTTTCCGGTCGTAAATCCCCGGTCTTATTTCAATTATTCAGATAAATGATCAAGTCCCAATTCCGGATTTCTACCTTTAACCCCGGTAAAAAAAAGGAGGATCTTTTTGATATCTACCGCTTCATTTCCGGTGGTATAAAATGGCGCATCAAAACGAAATTCGCGGTGTTCAAAATCAAATGCCAGCAGCACGATCGGTACGTTAGCCTTTTTAGCGATATGATAAAAACCGGTACGCAACCGGTCTGCCTTCTTTCTTGTGCCTTCGGGGGATAAGGCGATAGCAAATGATTCATTGCTGTTAAACATATCAACTACCTGGTCAACAAAATTGTTATTGCTAAACCGGTCCACCGGCACGCCACCCAACTTGCGGAAAAGGAAACCAAAAGGTGGTTTAAACAATTCTTTTTTGGCAATAAACTTAATATGATCCAGTTTTAAAGCGCTTCTGAAGGCGAACCCCATAAATACATCCCAGCTACTGGTATGGGGTGCCACCACCAATACAAAATTTTTTAGCCCGGGAGGAATAGCATTCACTGCCTTCCATCCGGTAATTTGCAGGTATTTTTTAAATAGAAAACGTAGCAAGGCCCTGGATTTTATTGGCTGCAACTTACGGTATAGTATCCAATATAAACGACAAAAACGATTTCCGGGGGTTGTCCAGCGTTAAGAAAGATGCCCCATAAACTATTAAAGTCTGCTTAAAAGGCTGGAAATCCGTGGGGAAACCCTGAATAGTTTACATTTGTTGAAACAACAAGACCCGTTCATGACTTTACCTGTTTTTCTTTCTCACCAGTGGTTAAGTTTTTGGAGAGGCAGAAATGCCAATAAAAGCCTGGCGCTTCAAATCATCGTTGGTGTTTTTTATTTTTTAATTTTTTTGGAAATTGCCGCCCTGGGTGTTGCATTGCCTTTTTTATTAAAAGAAACCATGCCCGGAAAGGATCCTGTTGCAATTTTCACTTCTTACATTATATACTACTTTTTAGTAGGCCTGTTGGTGCGTTTTCAATTGCAGGAATTGCCATCTCTCAGCATTCAGCCATATTTAGCCCAAAATATCAGGCGGAAAAATATGTTGCGGTTTTTAAATGTCCGCTCACTGGTACATGTCATTAATTTTTTGCCGCTATTTGTTTTTATTCCTTTTACGCTTGCTGTAGTGGCGCCTGCCAAAGGTGGTATTGCAGCCGGCTGTTTTATAATTGCCATGTTTGCTTTGGTTATCAATAATCATTTTCTGAACATGTATATCAAGCGCAAATCCTTTAATAGCAGCTGGTGGTTTTTTTCGATTATTTTAATAATAGCAATATTTAAGGGATTCGATTATTTTAAAATAATATCGTTTGAAAAGGCATCGGCCAATATCTTTACCGCACTGTTGAACCATCCATGGCTATGCATTTTGCCTGTTGCATTGGCAATAACGACTTTCCTGCTAAATAATAGCTATTTGCGAAACCATTTATACATCGAAGAGCTGGTAAGTGAAAGTAAATTGAAAGTAAGTAAAAATTATGCTTTCTTAAACCGGTACGGTGATATGGGTGAAATAATCGCGTTGGATCTGAAACTGATCTTCAGGAACAAACGACCCCGTTCACTGGTTATCCTTTCGGCTGTAATATTGCTGTATGGATTTATATTTTATCCAACGTATTTAAAAACACAAAATTTCAGCGCTTTATTTTTCTTTGCATTATTGATCATAGGAATATTTATTTCTAACTATGGTCAGTTTTTATTTGCCTGGCAAAGCAGCCATTTTGATGGGATGATGAGTTACAACATTAATATGAAGCAATACATAAAAGCAAAATTTCTTTTGTTTGTTACCGTATGCACCCTCCAGTTTTTGATAGCTTCTTTTTATGGATTAATGAGCTGGCGTGTTTTACCAATACAATTGGCCGCTTTTTTATACAGTATCGGGATCAATTCCTTTGCCACCATTTATGCTACTACATTTAATTATAAATACCTCGACCTGAGAAAATCCGCCAGTTTGAATTTCCAGGGTATCGGTGCCGTACAGTGGTTTCAAACATTTTTGATTTTGCTGGCCCCCTGGCTGGTATTTTTTTTATTGAATAAATTTATCGGTTTTTGGGTGGCCATTATAAGTATCAGCGCACTGGGGGTTATAGGTTTGGCTTTTAATGAGATGATCATTAATTGGCTGGTGAGGCAATTTAATATTCGTAAACATAAAATACTGGAAGGATTCCGCGAAAGATAAATCAAATGTGAAAATTGCTGAATTGCCCCATTGAGGACATTTTCAAATTGAGCTATTTTCTCATTTTCAAATTAAAGAATTATGATCTCTATTAAGAATTTAAAGAAGTCGTACAAAGGGATCAATGCGGTTGATATTGATTCGCTGGAAATACATGCCGGCGAAATAATAGGACTGGTTGGTAATAACGGCGCAGGCAAAACGACATTTTTCCGGCTGTTATTGGATCTTATCAGGAGTAATGAAGGGGAAATATTATCAAAGGGCAATTCTGTTACCCTTACGGAAGAGTGGAAAAGCTATACCGCTGCATATATAGACGAGGGCTTTTTGATCGATTACCTTACGCCGGAAGAATATTTTTATTTTGTAGGAAAACTGAATCTTTTATCTAAAGCCGACGTAGATGATTTTTTGCAGGGTTACCAGTTGTTTTTTGATGACGCCATTTTGAACAAGGGTAAATATATCCGGGATTTTTCCAAAGGGAATCAATTTAAAATTGGTATCATAGCGGCATTACTTACCGATCCTGAGTTATTGATCCTGGACGAGCCTTTTGCCAATCTTGATCCTACCACACAGCTTAGACTGGTTGATATGATAAAAAAGATGGCCCGTGATAAAAGCATGTGTATCATAGTTTCCAGCCATGATATTAATCATGTATCAGAAGTAAGCAGCCGGATATTGTTAATGGAAAAAGGTAAAATCATCAAGGATATTGCCGGGGGAGAGGCCGCATACGGAGAAATGGTGGAATATTTTAAGGTGCGGTAATTAAATGTGAAAATTACTCAATATGAAAATTGCTCAATTGATGACATTTTCAAATTGAACAATTTTCAAATTTTCAAATTAAACTGAGCCATTTTCACATTGAGTCATTTCAATTATAGTTGGATAAAACCTAAAATTGAGTATTTGTACCATTTTTAAAAGAAATGCTTATATTTGCGACTTAATTTAATACAATACAATTTTAAAATGGACAAAACACTAGGCACCGTTAAGTTTTTCAATTCTGAAAAAGGATTCGGATTTATCAAGCATGATGATTCAAACAAAGAAACTTTCGTACATGTTAGCGGATTAATCAATGACATTAAAGAAGGCGACCGTGTAGAATTTGATCTGCAGGAAG
>JBDTVX010000390.1:0-5032 GCA_040007015.1 Ferruginibacter sp.
GCTTTTTTTTCGATTGTTAAATACGGCATTTCTTTTTTTTTAATAACGTCTTTGTTAATTTATCTTTTTTATTAGCTTGCAAAAGTAGGAAAAAATATTCAATTGTTTGGAGAGATAATAAATATCCATGTAAAAAGCCCCCGGGTGGGGGCCTCTTTTATAAAAAAAGGTTTTTTACTTCATATATTTAAGATTTACACCATATAAAATCACAAATATTACTCCTATAAAACCTACTACTACCGATGAAAGCAGGGATATCACGTTGCTTCCCCCAAATATTACAAACGGGCTGATAACGCCTACCAATGTGCCAGCTACGTATAAATAAAATCCTGTTTTTTTAAGGCTCCACATCATGAAAGCGCCTGCCAGGCATAGTAGGGCCGCGGCCATATCGCACAAGGCCGCTTTCCGGATAGTTTCTGGCGAAGCCGAAATACTGTTTACCATCTTTTTAGCAAATTTGGATCCCGGATCATTCTCGTTATGGCTTTGCAAATCCTCATTGGCTTTTTCTTTTGCCATAGAAATAGCGGCCGCTTGTGTATTTGCCGTAGCATATTTTATGCCCTGGCTTATTAACCCCCAGCCACTGCCAATAAAGGTGAGAATACACAAAACCGTAATAAAAACCGGCCTGGCGGCGGGCTGCTCATAATCCTGTAATATTTCTGCCATAATAATATTGGTTGGTTTTTTGAAATAAAAATGATAGGGTAAAATGGGTAAAATCTAAATCTTAAGGGGTTTCTTCCATGTATTTCAAATTCATGCCGAATAAAATAACAAATACAAACCCGGCTAATGCCGCTATTATAGAAAAACCCATTGCGCCAAAATTGTCCCCAAACAGAAGAAAATGAGTAATGAGATTAAAGAAAGTGCCGAGCGTAAATGAATAAAACCCGGTTCTCTTCAATTTAAAGATCAATATGGTACCTACCAGGCAAAGTATACTGGACGCGATACTTCCTATTGAAAATTTCTTATAATTCTCCACATTAAGATTCCCGATTCTTACGAGTTCCTCGGATGATTTATTACCCGGGGAAAATAAATTTTTAAGCGCTGACCTGGATTTCCCGGATGTTATATTCTCTACTTCCGCATCTGCGTTGATATAGCCACGGCTATTGATTATGATGCCTGCGATGCTTCCGATAAAAGTTATTACACATAGAATAGTTAGAAATAAGGGGCGATAGGTATTTGGACTTGTTGAGTTAATAGTTTCTTCTGGCATATTATATAGGTTGGTACCCTAAGGTTAGGATTTTTTTTTGAGATTATGGTAAATGTATAATATTTTTTTTTCAACTTCCTTTTTAATCATCCATATTTGCGGTTATAAAAATGCAAAATAATTTCGCAATAGTGGGCTGTGGAAGAATCAGCCAACGTCATGCTGAACAAATTTCCAGGATAGGGAACGTAAAGGCAGTGTGCGATATTATACCGGACAGAGCAAATATTTTGGCAAATGAGTATGGAGCCACTCCTTATTATTCACTGGATGACCTGTTATCTGCCGAAACCGGCCTCGATGTGGTGAGTATTTGTACGCCGAACGGATTACATGCCGGACATGCCATTAAAGCCCTGGAAGCCGGTATCAATGTTTTATGCGAAAAGCCTTTATGCATCAGCGTGACTGACGGAAACAAAATGATTGCTGCCGCAGTTAAATCAGGAAAAAAATTATTTGTAGTAAAACAAAACCGATACAATCCGCCGGTTATTTTTTTAAAAGAGCTCATCAACAGCAATGCATTAGGCAGGATCTTTAGTTTCCAGGTAAATTGCTTTTGGAACAGGCCCCCTGCATATTATACCGGTTGGAAAGGAAAAAAATTACTTGACGGCGGAACATTGTTTACGCAATTCAGTCACTTTATTGATCTTTTATATTGGCTCCTGGGCGATGTGAACGAAGTTAAATCTTTAACCCAAAATTTTGCCCATCCATCCATTGAGTTTGAAGACACAGGCATGATAATATTCAGCATGAAAAGCGGAGCCATCGGGTCTATGAATTATACGGTTAATAGTTATAATAAGAATATGGAAGGCTCTGTTACCATATTTGGAGAGAAAGGAACTATAAAGATTGGCGGCCAGTATCTTAATGAATTGGAGTATTTTAATGTAGAAGGTAAGGAGGCCCCTGCATTACCCGCTGGCAACCCGGCAAACGCCTATGGATTTTACCAGGGCAGCATGAGCAATCATGATAAGGTGTATGAAAATTTACTGATGGTGCTGAATGATCCGGCTCACCTGTTTGCCAGTGCCGCTGAAGGACTTAAAACTGTGGAGATCATTGAACTTATTTATAAAGCGAAGTGATAGCGGCCGGATAATTGTTCGGCTTCCGTTATTTTGAAATGCAAAAACAGCTATTTATAAATGAACGAAACAACTTTAGATCAACCCGCCGTTCGGGAACCTGCAACTGCAAATGCATCGATACTATATTTTTGTGTAACAACCGATCTTACTTACGACCAACGTATGATTCGCATATGTACTTCGCTTGCGCTTGCCGGTTTTACAGTAATGCTGGTTGGCAGAAAATTAAAATCATCTCTCCCGGTTACCCCCCAGCCTTTTCAACAGGAAAGAATCAGGTGCTTTTTTGAAAAGGGTAAACTCTTTTACGCGGAGTATAATACCAGGCTGTTTTTTTTCCTTCTTTTAAAGAAAATGGATTGCATCTGTGCCATTGACCTCGATACTATTCTTCCCTGTTATTTTATTTCAATGATTAAAAAAATTAAACGGGTATACGATGCACATGAATTGTTTTGCGAAATGAAAGAAATTGTAACCCGGCCTGGTATTTATAAAATATGGAAACGAATTGAATCCTTTGCTGTTCCCAAATACCATGCAGGATACACGGTAAACCAGCCTATAGCAGGTGAATTCATGAAAATGTATGGCGTTAATTACCAGGTAATACGAAATATCGCCTTGCTAAGACCCATAATACCTGTTCAAAGAAATGAAAAAATTATTTTGTACCAGGGGGCAGTTAATGAAGGACGCAGTTTTGAAACGCTCATTCCTGCTATGACAGATGTAAAAGGCAAATTGCTGGTTTGTGGCGACGGGAATTTTATGCAGCAGGCAAAACAACTGGTCAACGAAAACGGCCTGGATGAAAAGGTAATTTTCAGAGGAAAGGTAACACCGGAAGAATTGAGGGAAATTACCAGCCAGGCTTATATAGGCGTTACTCTTTTTGAAAACAAAGGACTTAGCAACTATTTTTCCCTGGGCAACCGCTTCTTTGATTATCTCCATGCCGGTATTCCGCAGCTTTGCGTCGACTATCCCGTTTACAGGCAAATAAATGATGAATTGCCTTTTGCAGTACTTGTAAAGGATTTAAGTGCAAAAAATCTGGCTGTTGAATTGAACAATTTATTGAGTAATGAGGTTTTGTATAAAAGCCTGCAACAAAACTGCATGCAGGCAAGGCTCAGGTACAACTGGCAGGAAGAAGAAAAAGTTTTAATCAGCTTTTATAAAAATTTAGGTTACAAATAAAAAGAAGTAGCATTCCAGGCAGGGGCTCAGTGTCATTAAGATTTTAATTGCCACTTGCGCCGGCTAGTGGATGAGGATCAGAAATTGGCAATAATAAATACGACTTTAGCCGGAAGCAATGGAATTGCCAATCTTAACTTATGACATTGGATAAATACTTCCCCGACCCAAACCATTGGCTTATAACAATAAATAACAATATTGGAAGAAAGACATTTACATATCATAACGCATGATGTACCATGGCCGGCAGATTATGGAGGAGTAATGGACCAGTTTTATAAAATAAAATCGTTGCACCGGTCAGGAGTAAAAATTCACCTGCATTGCTTTGTCAACAAGCGTCCGCCGCAGAGTGAGCTGAATAAATATTGCGAGCAAATACATTATTATAAAAGGGAGGCCAATATCAGCCGCTTTTCTTTTCGTATACCCTTTATCGTTAATTCCAGAAAAAATGATGAGCTCATCAAAAATTTAAAGAAAGACGATTATCCCATCCTGATGGAAGGTGTTCATTGCAGCTATTACGCGTATATGGGGAAACTTACCAACAGGATCGTTTTGCTGCGGCTGCACAATGCGGAGTTTGAGTATTACCGGCACCTGGCGTTGCATGAAAAAAATCCGTTCAGAAAATTTTATTACGGCCATGAAAGCCGGCTGCTGAAGAGATACGAAAAACAACTGGCGAAAAAAATAAAGATCATGGCGCTAAGTGAGCAGGACGTACGATTATACAGGCAGGTTTTTAATGCAACCGATATTGAACACTTACCTGTTTTTTTGCCCTTCACAATGGCGGAAGGAAAAGCAGGCAAAGGCTGTTTTTGCCTGTACCACGGCAATCTATCGATCAATGAAAATGAAGCAGCGGCTATCTGGCTTCTGCAAAACGTATTCAACGACCTCCAAATTCCTTTTGTAATTGCAGGGAAGGATCCTTCCCAAAAGCTTTCCTTTATGGCGCAGGAGCATCCCCACACCTGCCTGGTGGCAAATCCTACCGATAAGGAATTGCAGGATATAATCGCGAAAGCACAAATAAATATTTTGCCGTCCCTTAATAATACCGGTGTTAAATTAAAACTGCTGAACGCCGTATTCAACGGGCGTCATTGCCTTGTCAACAAAGCAGGGGTGGAAGGCTCGGGGTTGAAGAGTATTTGCCAGATTGCAGAAGATGCGGATGATTTCAAAACTGCCATCGGCTACTTATACAATATCCCGTATACCTCAGAAGATAATGAACAGCGCCAGTGCATACTGGGGAACTTATACTGTAATCAAAAAAACCTGGAGAAAATAACGTCCGTTTTATGGCCAGTTACAATAAGGTGAACACGCAACAGCCAGGATCCTATTCTAATATGAATTAGTTTCTCATTACTTAGTGTCTGCAAGAAAACACTGTAAATTGGTACTGGGAAGGATTCCGAAATATTTTTCGTCTCCAATCCTACTCCATTTTTTTTAC
>JBDTVX010000391.1:0-4955 GCA_040007015.1 Ferruginibacter sp.
GAGGGCCCTGCCTGATTGCACAGGTACACAGGGATGCAACCCTGCCTGACCGCGTCAGGCACACAGGGATGCTGCCATGAAATACTTTTGCCCGGACAAAAAACCAAAACGCAATCAAATCTAACAATCCTCCAATCCTATAAATCATATTTCAGACAATTGGTTCTGAACGGATAAACTCAATCGCCTTCAGCATATCATCGTGCAACACCCTGTCCGCTTCATTAAAACTCACTTCTTTTCTAAATGCTTTCACGATCTCTTCTAGCTTTACTGAACTTTGTAATGGCCGGCGAAACTCCAGTGCCTGCACCGCAGTAAGGAGCTCAATCGCCAATACTTTTTCTACATTGTCAATTACCCGTTTGCATTTTGTGGCTGCGTTGGCTCCCATGCTTACGTGATCTTCCTGGTTATTACTGGAAGAAATAGAATCCACGCTTGCCGGTGTACACAATTGCTTGTTCTCGCTTACAATGCCAGCCGCGGTATATTGCGGTATCATAAACCCTGAATGAAGACCCGGCTGCTTTACTAAAAACATCGGCAGGTTATGCTGTCCACTGAGCAATTGATAGGTTCTTCTTTCCGAAATATTGGCCAGTTCGCTCATGGCGATGGCAAAAAAATCCAACACCAACGCCAACGGTTGCCCGTGGAAATTTCCACCGCTTAAGACAAGGTCATCTTCCGGGAATATATTGGGATTATCTGTTACCGAATTGATCTCTTTTATAAAAACACTGAGCACATAATCGAAGGTATCTTTTGTGGCTCCATGTACCTGTGGTATGCACCGGAAAGAATAAGGATCCTGTATCTGCTCTTTTTTTTGAGCAGTTACCTGGCTGCCTTTTAATAATTCCCTTAATCTTGCAGCAGTGTCTACCTGCCCTTTGTGTGCACGGATGGAATGGATCTTTTCATGGAAGGGCTCGTCGATACAATCAAAGGCGTCAAATGATATCGCCGCAATAATATCGGCCCATTTTAACAGGCGTTCTCCCCGTATTAAATTATGCAATCCATACGCGCTCATGAACTGGGTGCCGTTGATCAGCGCAAGCCCCTCCTTACTTTGGAGGTGTATGGGCAGCCATCCAAATTTTTCCATCGCTTCCGAAGCAGGCATTTTTTTCCCTTCATGATACACTTCGCCCAAACCGATAAGGGGCAGGCTTAAATGACTGAGCGGCGCAAGATCGCCCGAAGCGCCCAATGAACCTTGTGTGTAGATCACCGGTAATACATCATTGTTGTACATATCGGTTAACCGCTTTACGGTTTCTATCTGCACTCCGGAATAGCCATAGCTCAACGATTTAATTTTTAGCATCAGCATCAGTTTGGTAATCGCTTTTGGCACTTCTTCGCCCAACCCGCAGGCATGCGATTTTAACAGGTTGCTCTGGAGTTCTTCCAATTGGGCCGCGTCAATTTTCACATTTTGCAGGTAACCGAAACCGGTATTGATCCCATAAAATATTGCTGTTCCGCTGTCCAGTTTATTATCGAGGTAAGTACGGCATGCGGTGATCCTGAAATGGGCATCAAAGGTGATCGAAACCAATTGATCAAAAGCCAGCAGGTTTTTTACCTGTTGAAAATTGGTAGCACTTTTATCTAAAGGCAGGTAATTATAACTCATGGTTGCTGGCAGTAATTTGAAGAATCGTAAGAAAATAATAAGTTGTCAAAAGTAATAAAAACTTTCTGCCTCAAATCCCAAAAGAAAATAAGAGGTGCAGGGATTATCGGGAATTATTTATGAATCGCCGAAAGACCTGGCAGGTTTTAAAAACCTGTGAGGCCTGAAAGGATCGGCACCAATCGGATTTGAAATGCAACCTTCTAATGTTATTAATATGTTGTATTTTGTATGCTTTATTCATTAACAGAATACATTAAATGAAACAAATAATTTTTCTTATCACCCTCACCGCTCTCCTCTATTCCTGCCATACCACAGGCCAATTAGCTAATCCAAATAATCCTGGGTATTCCAATAGCGACACACTCATAACTGAGTCTTTGTTTAATGACAGGGCTTCCACAATTTCCGAAGAAAACATTCAGAAAATATTAGACGGTAATTATAAATTGCCGCAGCAACTGAGGGTTGTTATCGCAAACCTGGAAAACCGGCAGCAGAAAATATATTCCCGGAGTGATGAGGAATATCTGAAATCCCGGCAATCATGGCTTGATCTTTTTTCCCAAAAGTTTACACAATCCCCAAGGGTATCAAAACTCTCCATCATCCCTGACCTTCTTATTTCAAAACCCGCTTCATTTACAAATATCCGGGAAGCCGCTGTGAGAATGCAGGCTGATATTGTGGTAATGTATTCCATAACAGGGGACCTATATTCGAAATATAAATTTTTTACAAAACCCGACATCAAGGCCTTTTCAACCACGCAACTGATCATTTTAGATGTAAGGACGGGGCTGATCCCATTTTCAACCATTGTTACCAAAGACTTTTTATCGCAAAGAAAAAAAGAAGAGCTTGACAATTTGGAAGCAATGAACCGGGTTCAAAACGAAGCCGTACTATTAACCATAAATGAGATTGGCCAAAAAATAACAAGTTTCTTAAACACGAAGTAAGCAGGCAACCGACCCTTACATTTTATGCTTAACAATATAATCCGGTAAACAATTTTTTATGGACAAAGTTTTTAAATCAAAGATTGATATCAAACCAACGATCATTCGCCTGGTTATTTTCCTATTATTTGTTCCTGCTCTATTAGTTATATTTAAAATGTGGGATACCAATGTAGTCGTTGGAGCAGCCATACTTGAGTTCATTATACTAAACAGTTTATTGCTTCATTCAAAAACAACTTATACAGTAACAAATGACGGGATTTTAATTATAAATATACGCGTCAGGAAAATTAAAATAAACATCGGGGATATTAACTCCATCAGCAGGGAAAGATCCTGGAGCAAATTTATGGAAACTACCCATGTTAATTCCCTGGATCAACTAAAATTGATCTATAAAAAATATGCTGAAATCAGCCTAACACCGCAAGACAAAGAAGAATTTATAAAGGAACTGCAAAATCACAACCCGAAAATTATGCTCAAATAGCATTTTTTGCAGAAACAGGGAGGAATGCTCAGTTTTGGAAATATCAATGCCCATGGGTTCTGCAAAATGGCAATGAATTTAAAGGTCATTTTACATCTTATTGAATTAATATAGCAAATATAAGCACGCATTCCCCATCGGCTTGCTGCTTTCGTAACCCGTGAAACCGCTGCCAATGAAATAATAACAGCTTCGATAATAAACGCGATGGGAGTATCTTTTACGGCTTAAGGTAAAATAAATAAAACTGCACGCAATCTGTACTGAAATTGGTTGTTCTTCCTGGCAATAACTATTGTACTTTCATTTTAGGAAAATATATCCAAATGATAAATTTATTGCTCACCCAAAGAGTTTTGGTAACTATAAGTATTCTTTTTTCCGGGTTATGCTGGTATTTTTCATTTGGATTTAGCGGAGAATCATGGTACCTGCTGTGGCTTGCACCAATTCCTATCCTGGTTCTTTCATTCAGGGTAAGCGGGAAGATGATCTTCATAATTTCTTTTATTGCTTATTTGATTGGGAGGCTTAGCTGGTTTTCGTACCTGGTAACCGTTGCAACCATAGTGCCTGCTATAATTTTCACACTCCTGCTTCCTTTATTTTTTGCTTTTATAATGATCATTACCAGGAGAACTATTGTAAAAACCAATTCCTGGTACGCTGTTTTCGCCTTTCCCGTTTTCTTTACAACTTTCGAATACCTGTGGGTGAACCTTTCACCGGATGGCACAGCAGGAAGCATTGCCTACACCCAATCAAACTTTTTACCGGCCATTCAAATCGCATCCGTAACAGGCATTTTAGGCATCACATTCCTGGTTTGTTTTATACCTTCTGCTATAGCAATTGGCTTACATTACCGAAGGGAAAAAATTAAATTCCGGTATATATTGACTTCAGCAATAGTCATAATCGGATCCATACTTTTATTCGGGGCCATCCGGTTCGGCAAAGGTTCTGAAAAAAGTGGCGCCAGGGTTGGGTTGGCCGTTCTGGACGAGCGCCTTCATAATATAACGGATCATCCCGATCTTCAGAAAGAGAAGCTGGCCGTAGCATATTATGCAAAGCAGGTTTCCGATCTTGCCGCCCGGGGAGCGGAACTGGTTGTTCTTCCCGAAAGAGCATTCAATATAACCAGCCAACCGGGCGACAGTACAATCAGCGTTCTCAGTAATGCCGCAAAGCAAAACCATGTATTTATCATTACCGGGTATACAAACTTCAAAAATGATCAGGAACGAAACTCTGCCCTGGTAATAAACAGCGAAGGCAATGTAATTCTGGATTATAATAAAGTTCATCTTGTAAAAGTGATGGAGGACCAGTTCACCCCGGGCAGTGAACCGGGATTATTTAAATTGAATGGAATGCAGGTGGGAACTGCGATTTGTAAGGACCTTGACTTCCCGGATTATATAAAAAAATACGGTGTGAATAATGTAACGCTCTTATATATCCCGGCATGGGATTTTGTAAAAGACGATTGGCTGCATTCACGCATGGCAATTCTAAGAGGTGTGGAGAATGGTTTTGCTGAAGTAAGAAATGCCAGGCAGGGAAGATTAACGATCAGTGATTGTTATGGCAGGGTAACTCATGAAGCAAGCAGCGCAGACGGAAAAGCCGCTATGCTACTGGGAGAAGTTTCAGTGCAAAAAAGAGAAACCATCTATACCCGTTTTCCGGACTGGTTTGGAATAGCTAATTTAATTGCAGCTGTCTGTTTGGTTTTTTTCGGGGGAAGGAAAAAAGAAAAAATTTAAAATGAGTTTGATAAATAATAAAATAGAATTAGGTGAACCGTTCCCAATCAGTGGCTGGTAGCGGCCTCGAATAAAAA
>JBDTVX010000392.1:0-4905 GCA_040007015.1 Ferruginibacter sp.
TGATAAAAGTGGCGGATAAATTTAAATTTACGGTCAATACATTTACGCATATCCTGGAAGGTTATAAGGTAGCGGATAAAATGAAGGCTCATGGATCCAATGCGTCCACTTTCAGCGATTGGTGGAGCTATAAGATGGAAGTAATTGATGCCATTCCGCAGAACGCTTATATCATGCAACAGGTAGGATTAAACGTGGCGATCAATTCCGACGATCCCGAGATGGCAAGAAGGCTGAACCAGGAAGCTGCAAAGAGTATAAAGTATGCAAATATGGATGAGCAGGATGCACTAAAGATGGTAACCTTTAACCCGGCCAGGATGCTGCATGTGGCAGACAGAACTGGAAGTATTAAAGTTGGGAAAGATGCAGACCTGGTATTGTGGAGCGATCATCCGCTGAGCATTTATGCAAAAGCGGAAAAAACGATTGTGGATGGCATTATTTATTTTGACAGGGAAGCAGACCAACAACTCCGGGAAGATATCTTGAAAGAAAGGACCAGGCTGATCCAAAAAATGATGGGTGCTAAAAAAGGTGGTGATAAAACCGTGCCCCCTGTTCCTTCTTTCCGGCAAAGAAATTATTGTGAGGAAGATCATCACGAGGGCAATAGCCTGTGGGATAGAATAGAAGAAAGGCTTATTTCAACTGATAGCCAGTAGGGGCAAGGTTGAGGGCCAAAGGTTAATTCAATGGTCAATCGTCAATGGCCTGTTTACAAAATGGGTAATAATTTTTAGTAAAAAATAATGATGAAAAAAATATTTTTAATTGTTTCACTGCTGTTTGCGATGATGTGCAATGCCCAGGAAAACATGCACCCTTCCCCGGCACAGGTTAATCCTGTAATTATAAGAAATGCCTTTATTCATTTGGGAAATGGCAATGTGATAGAAAATGGATATATCCTTTTTGAAAAAGGGAAGATCACTTCCATCGGGGCAGGGGATTTTACTGCAGCTGCATCTACAGTTGCGATTGATGCGAAGAGCAGGCATATCTATCCCGGTGTAATAGCGGCCAGTACAAATTTAGGGCTGGTGGAAGTCAGTGCGGTTCGTTCCTCTTCCGATTATAACGAGGTGGGAGATATTAATCCCAGCATCCGCTCACTGGTTGCATATAATACCGACAGCAAGGTGATCAATACTTTGCGAACCAACGGTGTTTTACTGGCACATATAGTGCCGCGTGGCGGAACGATCAGCGGAACTTCATCCGTAGTGCAGTTAGATGCATGGAACTGGGAAGATGCGGCTTACAAAACGGATAATGGAGTTCATTTTAATATGCCGGTACTGATAAACAGGCCCAACCAGTTTCGCCGCCGCGGGTCGGGCCAGGTTGATCTTGTAAAACAGGGATTAGATAAAATTGAAGAGACCAGGAAGTTTTTCAGGGAAGCAAGAGCTTATAACAATGAGATCAATCATGCAGCGACGAATTTAAAATTTGAAGCTGTGAAGGGATTGTTTAATCAAAGCCAGTCATTTTTTGTGCATTGCGACCTCGTGAAAGAGATCATGATGGCGATTGATTTTGCCAAAGAATTTGGGTTTAAATTAGTGATTGTGGGCGGGGGGGATAGCTGGATGATCGGGGATATCCTGAAAGAAAATAATGTAGCGGTTATTTTGTCTGAACCCCATAGCTTACCGGCTACAGATGACGATGATGTGGACCAACCTTACAAAACAGGCGCCGCCCTGCAGAAGGCGGGTGTATTATTCACCATTTGCCAGGATGCCGGAGATGGTTACTGGCAACAGCGTAATCTGCCTTTCGAGGCAGGCACGATGGCGGCCTATGGCTTAAGCAAAGAAGAGGCATTGACGGCTATCACTTTAAATGCGGCAAAAATTTTAGGGATCGATGATATTACAGGCTCCCTGGAAAAAGGGAAGGATGCCAATATCGTTATCAGCGAAGGCGACCTGCTGGATATGAAAAGCAGCAAGGTCATAAAGGCGTTTATACAGGGCCGTGAGATCAACCTTGACAATAAACAATCACAGTTGTTTGAAAAATATAAGTATAAGTATTCGATTAAATAACGACGAAGACTGTATTGCTTCATTGATCCGGTAACCAGTAGTATTTTGGATATTATAAAACACAATAATTTTTTTTATTATGTCATCTGTTTTAAGAATAGCGGTAAATAATAATGATCATGCAGAAGGTGATTTATCAGCTGAGATCGTATTAGTTGAATATGGGGATTACCAGTGCCCCCATTGCCGGGATGCTTATATTATTATAAAGAAAATTCAAAAAGAATTCGGCCCCAGGCTGGCTTTGGTTTTTCGTCATTTTCCTTTAAGTGAAGTACATTTTTATGCCAGGCAGGCAGCAATAGCTACAGAAGCCGCCGGCTTACAGGGTAAATATTGGGAAATGCATGATGTTATCTATGAGAACCAGGAAAAGCTGAGCACAGCCGGACTTATTAATTTCGCTAAAAAAATTGGGCTGGAAATGTCTCAGTTCAAACTCGACATTAAGGATGAAAAGCTGGAAACAATCGTGGATACCGATTTTGAAGGAGGCGCGCGCAGCGGTGTAAATTTTACACCTGCTTTTTTTATTAACGGAACAAGATTTGAGGGCGGTGCAAAAGATCTGCATGACTATTTGCAGCAAAAACGTTAGTTCAAATATGACCTTGAAAACTGCAGAAAATTGGGGGTGTGATAATTTTGTCAAATACCATTTAATAAACATGAAATTCATGAACCGCAGATCATTTATAAAAAGTACCGGTGTTATTACTGCAGGCCTTGCCCTTGCAGATAAAGCAGCCATTGCGGCTTTGCGCCAGGGAAATAAATTACCGCAATGGAAGGGCTTTAACCTGCTTGATTTTTTTTCTCCGGGAAAGACGGCCACAATTGGCACCACAGAAAATCATTTTAAATGGATGCAGGACTGGGGTTTTAATTTTATCCGGCTGCCCATTGCGTATCCTTGCTACCTTGATTTTGACCGCAGCAAAAATATTACTCCCGAACAGGTATATCATATAGATGAAAAGGCGGTTGACCAGGTTCAAAGTCTTGTAACGATGGCGCATAAATACAATATGCATGTGAGCCTTAACCTCCATCGTGCGCCGGGCTATTGCGTAAATGCGGGTTTTAATGAACCCTATAATTTATGGAAGGATGAAGAAGCGCAAAAAGCATTTTATTTCCATTGGGGCATGTGGGCAAAGCGGTTTAAGAATATGAGCGATAAAAAGATAAGCTTCGACCTGGTAAATGAACCCAGTACGCGGGAAGATATGAACGACCAGCATTCAAAGCGGGGCCCTGTACCCGGCGATGTGTACCGCAAAGTAGCCAAAGCTGCGGCGGAAGTTATCCGCAAGGAAAATCCTGGTCACCTGGTCATTGCAGATGGCAATAATGTGGGCAATTCGGTTATTGCCGAAATTACCGATCTTAACATTTCACAAAGCTGCCGCGGTTATTATCCCGGCTCCATTTCTCATTACAAAGCGCCCTGGGCAAATAAAGACACCGCAAATTTACCGGAACCTAAATGGCCCGGCCAGGTGGGCAACCAATACCTGGACCGCGAAATGCTCGAAACTTATTACAAACCGTGGATAGCATTAACCAAACAGGGTGTGGGCGTGCATTGCGGCGAATGTGGCTGTTGGAACAAAACACCCCACGATGTTTTTATTGCCTGGTTCACGGATGTGCTCGATATCCTTTCTGCCAACAAGATCGGTTTTGCGCTGTGGAACTTTACGGGCGATTTTGGTGTGCTCGATTCGGGGCGTGCTGATGTTGCTTATGAAGACTGGCAGGGTCACAAACTGGATAAGAAATTTTTGGAATTGATGCAGAAGTATTGAAAAATTGGTCGCTTTTTTTGGGGATATTTTTTCGGATCTTTTACGCTATCCCCGCTTTAATTCAGTTATTGTTATTTCTAAATATGAGATTGTATTTATTTTGCAGGATTGAACAAAATCAATTTCACAAGAAGGGGTTATTCTTAACATCAACTGCTTTTTTTAACAGCTCATATCGGCCGTATTTAGGTAGTTGGTGCAACACGATCGATAAATTAGCCAGCCCCCGGTGGCCATGTTTTGATAGCAGGTGGATCATAAAAATTAGCCAGCCCTGGGGGGTATTTGGTTGCAGCAGGGTATCACACTGTTGTGCCTGTAGCTGCTTGTTTTCATTTTCATTTTAATACGGGATTGGCTATGTAAGCTTTCCAGAGCTCATCCAATGTTTTACCTGTGATATCTTTGTAAGTTGCCTCCGTGTACGTTTGTTTTCGTGCTGCATCATCCAGCCTGTTTACAAAATCAGCTTTATAGTTTTGAGTAATCCACACAAAAAATCTTGCGGTGATTCTGTATGCATTGCTATAGTGCTGCGATGCATTCCAATCGGGCATGGCCCAATTCGCTTTTGCATTGTTAATGCCTTCGGTTGCCCTTACATAGTCTGCAATACCTTCTGTAACCCATGCTGGCACGTTGTTGTAGCCATAACCCTGTACAGAATGCATCAGCTCATGCGTAATTACATCAGCCAGGCGCAGGGCTCCGGCCCTGTGCCTTCCTCGTTACTACTCTATAAATTATTACAATTTTTATAAGAGGTACTACTGGCACATATCATTATGCACGATATGTCATTTTGAATAGTTTTTAAAATTCGATTATAGTAACGAAGAAGACACAGGGCCAGAGCCCTGCGCCTGAAGGCGGATTAGGCTACAGTATTGTGTTGAAGGTTGCCAATCTTTAAAAGGTTGGCAACCCTATTCAAAAACACCACAATAGCGCAGGTGCCACACAATCTCCGCGTCAATAAAAGATCAGCCAGGCGCAGGGCTCCGGCCCTGTGCCTTCCTCGTTACTACTCTATAAAT
>JBDTVX010000393.1:0-4897 GCA_040007015.1 Ferruginibacter sp.
TTGAAAAAGACCCCTTCACAGGCTGAAACAAAAACAACACGAGAAAAAATCCGGTTGAAAAAGACCTCTTCACAGGCTGAAGCAAAAACAACACCAGAAAAAATCCGGTGCCATTATGCGATGTATCGGGAAGCGGACTTGAACCGCCGTCCGCTTACCAGCGGATATGAACCCGGTGCTCTAACCAGCCTTTGTCAGGTAATAATAAATTTGAGAAAGACCTCTTCACAGGCTGAAACAAAAACAACACCAGAAAAAATCCGGTGTCATTTTGCGATGTATCGGGAAGCGGACTTGAACCGCCGACCTTCGGGTTATGAATCCGATGCTCTAACCAGCTGAGCTATCCCGACAAATTATATTTTCAATTTTTGGCGGCTCATCCCGACATTTCGGGCTGCAAATATAGGCGATTTTGCCAAATCCACGGCTCCTAACGACTTAAAAGTTGATCTAATCTTTCAGAAACACTGGCTGCATTTGGCAACATCGACTGCTCTAACCTTATATTCATAGGAACTGCAGGCAGGTTTAATGCCCCTATTACCTCTACCGCACAATCCAAATAATTAAAGCAGGCCCTGCATACCCGCCCCGATAAAGCTTCTGCAAAACAATTGTTTTGCTGCTCTTCGGTTACGATCAAACATTTGCCATGCTTTTTTACAGTGGCAAAAATCAATGCTTCATCCAGTGGAAACAATGTTCTTACATCAATTATTTCAACCTGCCCCGGAAAATTGACGGCAGCGGCTTTTGCCCAGTAAACTCCCATTCCATAAGTAATTATACAACAGCTTTTCCCATCGTCAACAGACCTTTCACTGGCTTGCAAAATACTGATCCCCTTACCCAACGGTATAATATAGTCCCTTGAAGGCTCAATCGTTTTCGCATCTTCAGTGCCAGGCACCTTACTCCAATACAGCCCTTTGTGTTCCAGCATCAATACGGGGTTGGGATCAAGAAATGCCGCTTTTAACAAACCCTTCATATCTGCAGCATTGGAGGGATATACAATTTTTATCCCTTTAATGGCAAGCAGGATGCTTTCTATACTTGCGCTATGATAAGGTCCCCCGCCACCATAAGCACCGATCGGAACCCGTATCACCGTTTGAACCGGGAATTTACCATAACTGAGGTAGCAGCTTTTGGAAACCTCAGTTACCAGTTGGTTGATCCCCGGAAAAATATAATCGGCAAATTGCACTTCTACAATGGGCTTCACACCTACCGCACTCAGGCCTGCAGTGGAACCGATGATGTAAGCTTCCTGTATGGCGGTATTGAATACACGGTGGTCGCCAAACTGCACCGCCAGGGTAGCTGCTTCCCTGAATACACCACCCAGCCTTCGCCCTACATCCTGGCCATAAAAAAGCGCTTCAGGGAATTCCTCCATTATTTCGCGGATGGCAAATAATGCAGCGTCTACCATCATTATTTTTTCCTTCCCTGCACCGCTACGTTCTCCTTTCTCTTCCAGCACAGGTGTTGGTACAAAAACAAAATCACCAACGGTTGCAGGATCAGGCTCAGGTGAGGCAACTGCTTCTGCAAATTGTCTTGCTACCGAAGCCACGGCATTTTCTTCAATTGATTTCAGTTGTAATTCCTCTACCCCTATGCCCAGTAATCTTTTACGGAGTTTGGGTCCCGGATCATCCTCGTAATGCCTGCCAAGGTCTTCCTCCGGCCGGTAAAATTCCTTTCGAACACCGCTGGTATGATGACCCAGCAATGGCACTTTTGCATGTACCAGGTAAGGAGAGCGGCTGGCTCTTACTTCGTTTACAACATTTCTCATTACTTCGTAGCTTTCTTCAAAATCGCTCCCGTTTATGCTGATGCTTTTGATGCCTTTAAAGCCCTGGATAAATTCATCAGCATTGGTGGTTCTGGCTTCGGCTGCGGTTACACTAATGCCCCAGTTGTTGTCCTGTACCAGGTAAATGATCGGTAACTGGTGCAACGCGGCAAATTGAAAAGCCTCGCTCACTTCGCCTTCTGTTATGGATGCATCGCCCAATGAGCAGATAACAATGGGCAGTAAGGCATCCGCAACCAGTCCATTAAAAGCATACTGTTTTTTTAATAGCGGTGAATTTATTTTCTCCAGGTATTGTATACCCTGTGCGATACCCGTGGTAGGTATAGCCTGCATACCGGTTGCGCTGCTTTGGTGAATAATATTTGCTTTATCTGCCCCTTTATAATTGGGATGAACATAATATTCCCGGCCACCGGTAAAAATATCATTGCCTTTTGCAAGTAATTGCAGCATTAACTCGCATGGCGTAAAACCCATCCCCAGGAGCATGGCTTCATCCCGGTAATATGGACTTATATAGTCGCAGGGTAATAGTTGAAAGGCCGTTGCCAGTTGAATAGCTTCATGGCCGCGTGAGGTGGCGTGTACATATTTACAGGTTTGCCTGTTGGATTCATAGGTTGCTGCCATTTCTTTGGCAACACACATTAATCCATAGGCCCTTACTAAAATATCGATGTGCAACATGGATCAAAAATACGATATTGCCTTAATTTCACGCAAAGCCGCTAAGGCGCGAAGACGCAAAGTTTTTGTATTGAAGGGAAAGTATCCTTTAGTAAATGATATTGCCTGCGTGGCCTCTCAATGAAGTGTAGTGGGTGAAATTTAATGCAGGCGCCCCATACAATAAGAAATTTCTTTTTTAGCGTCTTTGCGTGAAAACGGCTTATTTAACTTCCATCTTCAGCAACATTTCCGTTTCAATAAATGCTTCCAGTTCATCACCTACTACACATTCACCTACACCGGCGGGGGTACCGGTAAAAATAAGATCCCCGATATTTAAAGAAAAATAATTTGAAATATGCGAAATAATATGATCAAAATTAAAGATCATCTCGCTTGAATTAGCCTGTTGTACCAATTCCTTATTTTTAAAAAAACTGAAGTTGATGTTCTTTTTATTAAAACCTGGCGCAATATCAATAAACTTGCCCACCGCAGCGGAGTTGTCAAATGCTTTGGCTTTTTCCCAGGGCAGTCCCTTTGAACTTAAATCATTCTGTATGTCCCTGGCTGTAAAATCGATTCCGGCAGTTATACCATTGTAATAGTTGGAGGCGTGGCGTTCCTGGATGTATTTCCCGTTTTTCGAAACACGCAATACCAGTTCGCATTCGTAGTTGAGCTCGTTGGTAAACTCAGGATAGTAAAAAGGTGTATGGCTTTGCAATAATGCACTCTTCGGTTTCATGAATATGACCGGTTCCTCTGGTAAGTCGTTGCCAAGTTCCTTGGCGTGTGACGCATAATTGCGTCCTACACAAATTATCTTCATGGTTTACTGGTATTAATAATTCCGAATACAACAACGAATATAAACAAATCAGGTAAAAAAAAAAATTATGTATAAACGAAGAATCCTTTTACGGCTTTATTGATAACTTATTTACTTCGCTCATGGTTTTTTCTACACCGATCATAACAAAACTTTCAATAATATCAATACATTTTTGAATTTTCAATTGAACAGTAGCTACTTCGCTGTTTAGCCATTTACCCAGCACAAAATCGGCCTGGATACCCTTTGGATAATTATTCCCGATACCAAACCGGAGCCTGGGATATTTATCCGTGCCCAGCGTATTCTGAATGTCTTTCAACCCATTGTGCCCGGCATCTGCACCTCCAGGGCGAAGCCTCAACTTGTCAAGTGGCAATGCAAGGTCATCTACAATTGTAAGGGTGTTTTCCAAAGGTATCTTTTCTTTATCCATCCAATATTTAAACGCCCGGCCGCTCAAATTGACGTAAGTAGTGGGACAAATGCAAACCAGTTGCTTCCCTTTCCATTTTACTTCGGCTACGTAGGCCAATCTATCTACCCGCAAACTGGCTCCGTGTTTTTTTATAAAGGCATTCACCACGTCAAAGCCAATGTTATGACGGGTATTTGCATACTCGCTTCCCATATTTCCAAGACCCGCAATGAGAAATTTTGACATGATGAACGCGAAGATAATAGAAATGCCCCTTTCAGACGGGGCATTTCCACTATAATTTTAAATACAATACGGGGTGCTATTTTCGGGTACTTTTGCTTTTTGAACGAAAGATATTTTTAAAAAAGTTTCCGTTTGATTGTATAGTATCCGCTTTTTTTGCGACCAACCCAGCTACTCCCATCTGAACAGCTGAACCGATAATCTTTCGTAGAAACCCGGGAGACTTGCCCAACAAAAATCTTTTAGAGAGTAGTCCTACCCCCAACCCAACAGTGGCCTTTAAAACTGTACCCGTTATACCGGGTGTCTCTTTTACCCTGTTAATGGTACTTTTGATCAGGTTAATGGGCGTTAGGCTTTCTTTAAATGCATGAAAATTTTCTACCAGTTGCTTTTGTTCTCTTTGCTTTCTATCCTCCAGTTGAAGAATAGCTGCCTTTAAATCCTCCGAATTTTTAATTTCCATATTGATCTAGTTGAGCATTTTTTTTATGATCATGCTACTCATTGGCCCCTTTAACCAGGAATGCCTGAAAAGATGCAGCACAAATGCGATCAAAATATAAAAGCCGGCTACCGCGAAAAAACCAAGATACGTTTTTCCCAGTAATTCTCCTACCCATATCGACAATCCTATATTCAGCATAACCAAAGCAAAAGAAATAATGAGCAGGATGGTTAGTCCGGAAACAATTGATGAAGCTGCGTCAGAAGTTTTACTTATGGCCTTCAGCTTTAATAAATCCAGTCTTGTTTCCAGGTAATCACCGGCATTTTCAAATAAAGCCCCCATTGTATGCGGCTGATTTTCCATTATGAATCATTTTATGATCAATGAACAATTTATGAAAATGAGTTTTTAACATCTGTTTTTGCTTTGCTAAATTTTTCTTTT
>JBDTVX010000394.1:0-4896 GCA_040007015.1 Ferruginibacter sp.
CAAGCTTATGGCACACCCAATTATTATGTGCAGAAATTATATTCAAATAATAAAGGGACCAATGTTGTTCCTGCATTGTTAAATGGCAAAGCGGTATCCGGGCAGGATAGTTTATACGCTTCCGCAGTGATAGATAAAAATAAAGCTGAAGTGATTATTAAAGTGGTGAATGCTTCCGGTAAAGAAAAAATACAGGCCATTAGTCTGGAAGGCATAAAAAAGATGCCATCACAGGGATTACTAACCGTACTGGAAAGCAACGATCCTCATGATGTAAATTCATTCGATATGCCGCAAAATGTAGCGCCCAAAGAATCAACCATTGCGATAAAAGGAAAGCAAATAATTCTTACCGCGGCACCGAATTCATTTTCGGTGATTAGGGTAAAAATGTAATGCAAATGGAACAATTAGAAAATGTGAAAATTAAAAAAAAATTGAAAAATTGAAAATGTGAAAATGTGAAAATGAAGCCGGATATGTTTTAAATTTTCGAATTTGGATGGAACTCTTATTTTGGGAGTAAAAGTTTCCCATAAGACAGTGAATGGCTTGGTAAAATACACCCTCATTTCTTTGAAAATATTATAATTACAATTAGGAATAATAGAGAACTTTGGTGGTTAGAAATCATATATATCAAAAAGGGTTGTATTTTAAAAATTCGTGGTAAAAATTTTTAATAATAAGTGTAATGTTATGAAAAAAAATTACCGGTGGGGCATACTGGGTGCGGGGCGGATCGCAGAAAAATTTTGTACCGCCCTTTGTTTTGTGGAGGGTTCAGAAGTATACGCGGTTGCTTCGCGGGACATTGATAAGGCAAAAGACTATGCGGCAAAATATAATGCTACCAGGGTTTATGATAATTATATTGACCTGGTTAATGATGACAATGTTGATATCATTTATATAGCAACGCCGCATATTTTTCATTACGGGCAAACAATGCTTTGTTTGAAACATAAAAAGGCGGTGCTTTGCGAAAAGCCAATGTCGCTTAGCCATCGGCAGGCAGCAGAAATGATAGCCGCTGCCACACAAACTGAAGTTTTTTTGATGGAAGGTTTATGGACTGCCTGTATGCCATTTGTTGAAAAAATTAAGGCTTTAATTGAGCAGGACACGATCGGCAAACCTCAGTATGTATCAGCAGATTTTGGATTTGCTGCGCCAAAAGATATGGTCGGCAGGTTGTACAATAAGGCTCTTGGCGGTGGCTCTGTTCTGGATGTGGGCATTTATCCCATTTCTTTTGCCACCCTCATATTAGGGGAGCCATCGGTTATAAAAACTATTTCAAAGTTGGCGGCAACAGGAGTGGACGAATACGCAAATGTGGTGATGCAATATCCGGATGGGGCAACGGCTCATATATTATCATCCATTGTTTTTAACACCCCTGTGGAGGCTGAAATCATCGGTACGAAGGGAAGCATAAAAATTAGAAACCCCTGGTTTAAAGCAACAGATTTCTCTCTTCATTTAAGTGATGGATCCATACAAAATTTTTCGATACCCCATCTAAGCAATGGCTTTGAACATGAAATAAAAGAAGTAATGCATTGTCTTGACAAAGGTCTGTTTCAAAGCAATAAGGTACCCCACAAATTAACGCTAACCGTAAGTAAAATAATGGACGAAGTATTGCAACAGGCAGGTGTAGTTTATGAGTAAGCTGTATTAAATATACTTACAAAACGGGCAACAGATATCCTAACAGGAAAAGAGATCCAGCCATCAGGGACAGGCTCCCCTACGCCTTTAAAGAGAGAGTGAGGGTGAAGATCCGGTCTATAACCTAACAGGAAAAGAGATTTCCACCATCAGGGTCATGCTCCCCTCTGCCTTTGGGGAGGGGCTGGGGGGTGAGGTCCTTTAATTTTTATAAAAATAAATAAAAATGAAACAATCATTCCCCTTTTTGCTATTGCTGTTTACCACCAACCTTTTTGCACAAACAAGGCCATTAATAAACGATACGCTTATTCCTGTACACGACCCCGTTATATTACGGCAGGATAGTACTTATTATATTTTTTGTACGGGCCAGGGCATCGCCGTTTTTTCTTCGGGAGATATGAAGCACTGGAAGCAGGAAAAGCCAGTGTTTGATAAAGCACCCCCCTGGGCCGTAAAAGCAATAACAGGTTTTACCGGGCATGTATGGGCTCCTGATATCAGCTTCCACAATGGACAGTATTATTTATATTATTCAGTATCCGCTTTTGGAAAAAATACTTCCTGTATTGGTGTAGCCACTAATAGAACTTTGGATCCATCATCCGGTGATTTCAAATGGACGGATCATGGTAAAGTAATTCAGTCGGTGCCCGGCAGGGATATGTGGAATGCGATAGATCCTAATTTAATTGTGGATGAAAATCAGATACCCTGGCTGGTATTCGGCTCTTTTTGGAACGGGATGAAAATGGTAAAGCTGAACAGCGATTTAACAGCGGTTGCACAGCCCGAAACCTGGTACACGGTTGCCAGCCGTAAAAGAGATAATATCCTTCCTGATTCGGTCGCCGGCGATGCCGCCATAGAAGCGCCTTTCATTTATAAGCATGGAAATTATTATTATTTATTTGTATCGTTCGACTACTGTTGCCGTGGTGAAAAAAGCACCTACCGGATGATGGTAGGAAGAAGCGAAAAAGTATATGGGCCCTATGTCGACAGGGATGGGGTTCCTATGAACCTGGGCGGGGGCTCCCTTGTACTGGAAGGCAATAAGAATTGGTATGGGGTAGGACACAATGCCGTGGCAGCTTTCAATGGCGTTGATTACCTGGTATACCATGCATATGATGCAAATGATTACGGCCGCTCAAAACTGCAGATTGAAAAAATCACATGGGTCAATGACTGGCCTGTTGTAGGCAGAAGGCCAAGATGAAAAAATTTTTAAGCGAAAATGTGAAGGAAGGAAGCCGCTAAGAAAACACCGGCGTATCTCTGCCATTCACGTCTTTTTGCGGAAAATTTATTTTAGTAAACAAAAGCTGATTCATTGCTTTACCAACATCCTTATTTTCTTAATGCTAAATATGATTGACCGTTATGAAAAAAATATTCTTGCTAAAAACTATAAAAGCCACTTTGTTGTCCTGCATATTTTCTGCCAATATCCAGGCACAAAATGCACGGATAAAAATCGACCTGGAGAGAACCATTGGGGAAGTGGATAAAAATATTTATGGAAATTTTGTAGAGCACCTGGGCAGGTGTGTGTATGGAGGCATTTATGATACCATTTCAAAACTTTCAGATGCCAAAGGTTATAGAAAAGATGTAATGGCTGCTGTTATCGACCTGCATCCCACCCTTGTGAGATACCCCGGTGGCAATTTTGTTTCCAATTATAACTGGCTGGATGGGGTAGGTCCAAAATCAGAACGCGTACCTCGCCTTGAACTGGCCTGGGGCACACTGGAGACGAACCAGTTCGGTACCAATGAATTTGTTGAATATGCACGAAAAATTGGCGCCGAGCCTTACTTTTCTGTAAATATGGGTACCGGCACCATAGAAGAAGCCCGCCGTTGGGTGGAATATTGTAATGTGAAGGAAGGGCCTTATTATGCGGAGCTTAGAAAGAAACATGGTTATCCCGAACCTTACAACATTCAATATTGGAGCCTTGGTAACGAAATGGATGGCCCCTGGCAAATGGGTCATCTGAACGCCGAAGATTATACAAAAAAGGCACGTGAAGCGGCCAAGTTGATGGTACGCACTTCTCCCAATATAAAATTGATTGCCGCGGGTTCATCCAATTATCGTGCAGGTGCGGATCCTGATCACTGGAACCAAACAATTTTAAATGAATTGAAAGATGTGATCGATTATATCGCGTTACACATTTATGTAGGCAACCCTGATAGCAATTATTACAACTTTATGTGTACACCCCTGGTTTTGGAGCAACGTACAAAAATCGTAAAGGGTATGATCAGCCAGGCAATGCAAACCGCAGAACGTGGCAACCGGCCCCCTGTCTATATTGCATGGGACGAATACAATGTTTGGTACAGGGCCAGAAGAGGTGACGCCGCAAGAGGAAAAAGAGCCCTGGAAGAAAAATACAATCTTGAAGATGCTTTGGTAATTGCAGGGTTTTTAAACGCTTTTATCAGAAATGCGGATGTTGTTAAAATGGCCAACATGGCACAATTGGTAAATGTTATCGCGCCGGTATTTACAAGTGAAACGGGTATGTTCAAACAAACTATTTTTTACCCCCTGCAACTATTTGCCAACAATGCATATGGCACTTCGCTGGATGTATTGGTGGATTGTAAGAAATACAATACCCCTAAATTCTTTATTGGTATGGGAGAAAAAACCACGCAGCAAAATGATGTTCCATATCTTGATGTATCTGCCACCTTTCAAAATGGAGAAATTGTTTTAAATGTCGTTAACCGCAATAAAGATGAATCTATTACAACTGATATTCTCTCGCAAAATGGAGCATTCACCGGCAATTTCACCGTATTTGAAGTAAACGGCCCCGATATTAAATCCGGCAATGATTTTAATAAGGAAATAGTAAAAACAGTTGAAAAACCGCCTATTCATGCCAATGGAAATAAAATTACCTATGCATTTCCACCGCATTCGTTTACCATGATAAAGGGAAGGGTGGGGAGGTGAGGAAAATAGAGGGAATAAGGTAAATAAAGTAAATAAGGTATATAACGTGTAACACGCTGGCGCAGGTGGGCGCTCAATATTATATAGATAAAATTTATCAAAGGAATGGAAGCCCTTAAAACCCCGGCAGGGGTTGAATGTAAATAGCCACAGGTGCAACCTGTGGATGAAACCCGCCAATGAAACCCGCCAATGAAACCCGCCAATGAAACCCGCCAATGAAACCCGCCAATG
>JBDTVX010000395.1:0-4876 GCA_040007015.1 Ferruginibacter sp.
TATGCCCGCCGAGGTATTTGGTGGCAGAATGAACTACCAGGTCGGCACCCAATAAAAGCGGGTGTTGTAATGCAGGTGAAGCGAAGGTATTGTCTACGCAAAGTAAACAATTACCTGCTTTTGCAATTTTTGCAATGGCTGCTATATCAGAAATCTTTAGGGTAGGATTGGTGGGTGTTTCCAGCCAGATCAGTTTTGTATGGGTATTAACTGCATTGAAAACCTTTTCAATATCTGTAGTATCAACATATTTTACGGTGATCCCGAATTTTTCATATACCTGTGCAAACAATCGGAATGCACCTCCATAAATATCGTCTACCGCTACGATCTCATCTCCTGTTTTTAAAAGCTTGATAACCGCGTCTATGGCGGCTAATCCGCTGCTGAATGCAATACCCGTACTGCCTTTTTCTAATTGGGCGATGATATTTTCAACGGCTTCCCTTGTTGGGTTATTGCTTCTTGCATAATCGTATCCCTTGTTCACGCCGGGCGCCTCCTGAACGAAAGTACTGGTTTGGTAAATGGGTACGCTGATAGCGCCTGTTAACGGGTCTGCCGGGATGCTGTGTAATAATTGCGTTGCGTTGCTCATGTTGTTGTTCTCCATCTTCTTAAAGAAGTGATTTAATGTGATTGTAAATTGATTATAGCAATCATCATCAAGAATTTGCTTTGCGACTATTATCGGCTGAGTTCGTTCATTCCCCGGATAGTATGGGGCAATAACAAAAAAGCTCATCCGACAAATCAGATGAGCTTTTAATATTTTGTATTATATATTTTGAGCTGTGGATCTGACTTATCTCTCCCGATTTTATCGGGATGGAATTGGCACCTTATTCCGATTAGAACCGAATAGGTTGCCAAGGCTTCAACGGGCCATTACCCTCTGCCTTTCTTGATAAGTGATAACTAAAGAACTGGCGCAAAGGTATAACGGCAGAAGCAATATTTCCAAATAATTTTTTAATAAATTTTGTCCAATCGCCTGTAATGCACGGCTGCCGTGCATTACCATATCCGAAGGCAAATAATATTGAAATCCATCAATTCAAATAATATTGCTCATTAATGGAGATTTTATTGACCTCATCAAATGTTAAGAGTTAACCAGGATTCTTATTTTGTTACGTAGGAACGTTATATGGGCAGAGAAGAATAAAGACGATCTGATTCGTTCCGTAGGAACGATATGTGCCGATAAAAAAGGCAATATATTCTTCCCGGGAATGTTTATTATAAATTTTGAAGCACATATCGTTCCGATGGAACGTAAAAACGAGTCATTGCGCTGGGCTACCCATATGCCGTTCCCAAAAGGACGGTCTGCTACAAATTATGTATTGATAAAATTATTTGATTGAATTCCTGATTAAACAACTCATTATGTTTTAAAGGCCGGCTAATGACTTTCTTGCTTTATCTTAGTACAGTCGATGTATCTAAAATGACAATGTATGATGGATATCCGCCAAACCCTCCGGCAATATTTCGGCTACAACGAATTCAGGCATAATCAGCAGGAAATCATTGAGAACGTTTTAGCAAAAAATGACAGCATTGTTTTAATGCCTACCGGTGGCGGTAAATCTTTGTGTTATCAAATCCCGGCATTGATTTTTGACGGTGTTACCATTGTGGTTTCTCCCCTGATCGCTTTGATGAAGGACCAGGTGGATGCACTTCAATTAAATGGTATCGCTGCAGCCTTCTTAAATTCCTCCCAATCTGTATTTGAGCAATCAGCCATTATTCAGCGACTAAATAATAACCAGCTAAAATTATTATACGTTGCACCCGAAAGACTATTGGGCCAGAACAATTTATTAAATTACCTGAAGGATATCAAGGTATCCTTATTTGCCATTGACGAGGCACACTGCATAAGTCACTGGGGGCACGATTTCAGACCAGAGTACCTCGTATTGGGGCAGTTGAAAAAGCAATTCAGCAACGTTCCGGTTATCGCATTGACGGCCACCGCAGATAAGCTTACCAAAAAAGATATTATTCAAAAACTGGAAGTAACCAATTACACTGTCTTTGAAAATTCTTTTAACAGGCCGAACATCAGTTATTTTATAAAACAAAAAAGAAATTATTTACAACAACTGCTGGATTATTTGCAGGAGCATAAAGACGACAGCGGTATCATCTATTGCCTTAGCAGAAATTCTACCGAAAGCCTGGCAGAAGATTTAAGGGACAAAGGATATGCAGCAGCAGCGTACCACGCAGGGCTTGAAAAAAATATTAAAGAAATTAACCAGGAGCGGTTTTTACGGGATGAAATAAAGATCATTGTGGCGACGATCGCTTTTGGGATGGGGATCAATAAAAGTAACGTCCGTTTTGTAGTGCATGTAGATATGCCCAAAAATATTGAAGGCTATTACCAGGAAACAGGGCGTGCAGGCAGGGATGGATTGCCCAGCGAAGCGATATTGTTTTACAGCGCTGCAGATGTTTTTAAATTGAAGAGTTTCGCTACCATCGATGGCAACGAAGCCCAATCCAGGATCTTGCTTAAAAAGCTGGACCAAATGGCGGCGTTTTGTTCTTCAAGGCAGTGCAGGCGGCAATTTTTATTAAATTATTTTGATGAAGCCGCACCTGCTTTTTGCGGCAGCTGCGATGTCTGTTTGAGTGATGAAGAAAAAGCGGATGCTACCATTGAGGCTCAGAAATTGCTAAGCGCCGTTAGCCGCCTGAACGGACGGTTCGGTATAAATTATGTGGTAGATTTTTTAAGGGGAAGCAGTACTACCAGGATGGAACACAAGTCATTAAAAACATTTGGTATCGGTAAAGATATTGATAGGGAACAATGGAAGCAGTATACAAGGGAACTGCTTCGGTTACAATATTTGCAACAAAGTGAAGGCGAGTACCCGGTGCTTCAATTGAATGAAACAAGCGTGCGGATCTTAAAGGGCGAATTGATTGTGATGATTGTAAAATCCGTAACGGCACGTAAAGAAGCGAGAGTGAATACCCAAACGACAAACCTTGTTCATGGTGATTTATTTAAGACCTTAAAAACGATCCGATACGAATTGGCGAAGGAAGAAAATGTAGCTGCCTTCCAGGTTTTTTCTGATGCCACCCTGGTGGAGATGGCGACTTATTTGCCACTCACTATGACAAGTCTTGCAAATATTTCAGGATTTGGAAATCTAAAACTGGTCAAATACGGATCTTTATTTTTAGACCCGATCATCGACTATTGCAGGGCGAACCAACTGATCACCAGGATGGAGTCAAAAGCGCCCAAACGCCAGCGCCTGCTGAATATCAGCACTAAGCCAACCGAAACAAAACGGCTCAGCCTGCAATTATTCAAAACAGGGAAAGATATTAATGAAATAGCGGCGGTACGGGAGCTAAAAAGAAGCACGATCGAAGAGCATTTGGGCCATTTTATTTTTACGGGAGAGATCGGCATCCACGAAATTGTAAATAAGGAAAAGTTGGCGGCAATTACAAAGGCCATAGACGAAAATAAAAACAGCTTATCCATTGCGCCCGTTAAACAAAAATTGGGTGATGGATATTCTTACGGGGAAATTACCGCGGTGATGAATTATTTGAAAAGGATGGGGGAAGGATGATGGCAGGTATTTTAATGAGCTGGCAGCATAGGTTAAGCCTTTGCCGGTAAATTTTTGCAGTGCTTTATTATAAAACATCTTCCATTGGTATCAGCATCAGACCACAAGATGGCGGCTACAGGCGGTAGAATTAATTTTGTCCCCGGTTGCGGCTATGGTCGGCGTCCGGATCAATACCAACAAATATTTGGCATAGTCTTTCACAACTATAAGTACCCTAACCAACCGTTGAACCGTTATTATATTTTGCCTGTATTTATTCTATTCTTTTATCTTCCTGGCGGCAGGTTAATTGGCAAACGGCGCCTATGCTCCAGGTTGTTATGGCGCCCCCTGGAAATTTTCTAATTTGGCTGTAGATGGTTATCTACAACCCGTTCATTTTAATCGAATTTATAAATAATTCTCCATTTTTTTCGTTGTATCAGACCTTCCATGCTAATGTAAAAAAATAAAGCATATTTATTTTTTTATCAATGCTGTAAAACAAATAATCCTTAATGTAAGCGGTCAACCTAAATCTATGAAAAAAAATATACTCCTTTTATCATTGGTTCTATTTGTATTGGAAAATATTCAGGCTCAGATAGGAATTGGTACCAACACTCCGAACGCCTCAGCAAGGTTGGAAGTAACATCCACCAATAAAGGTTTTCTTCCTCCTCGTATGACAACCGCACAGCGTGACGCCATACCAACCCCTGCTACCGGGCTGATGATCTATCAAACTGATGGTATAGCGGGTCTGTACCATTACACAGGAACCGCGTGGGTAAACAGTTCTTCATCGGGCCCAACCGGTCCACAGGGCCAAACAGGGTTGCCTGGTCTGGCCGGCATACAGGGTGCAAACGGGCTACCAGGTGCTGCTGGAATGAATGGAATAAATGGCATTGATGGTGCGATGGGTCTTCAAGGTATTCAGGGATTTACAGGATTGCCAGGAGTAACCGGAGCAAACGGAATAAATGGTATAGACGGTGCAATAGGAGCAACTGGTTTAACTGGAGCCGCAGGAACAAATGGCATTGATGGAGCGACAGGCCTTCAGGGAATTCAGGGTTTAACAGGCTTAACCGGAGCAAACGGAATAAATGGAATAGATGGTGCAATAGGAGCGACTGGCTTAACAGGTGCCGCGGGAACAAACGGCATTGATGGAACGACGGGCCTTCAGGGTTTAACCGGCCTACAAGGATTAACCGGAGCAACCGGCTTAACAGGAGCCGCAGGAACAAACGGAATTGATGGAGCACAAG
>JBDTVX010000396.1:0-4875 GCA_040007015.1 Ferruginibacter sp.
ATTTCTATCGCTGACCTAAACTTATCAACAAGGTCATTTTTTATTGACGTTTGAAATATTTTTATCAACCGCATGCCTAGTTTCCGGCTGGCTTGCCGTATCTCCCTTGGTAACTTCACCGCAGTACATTCTTCATCCAGTTTGAAAATTGTTTCTAAATCTTCTTCTGCAGCAGCAGCAAATGCAAGCGACACAAAAGCCGCATCGGTGTATTGCAGGTTGCGGGTCAACATTTCCGTTAAAAATTGGGTGGCGGTAATCCTGTTGTGTACAATGGCCTGCTGTACATAAGTTTCCAGGCCGGCGGAATGAGCATAGCCGCCAATAGGTAATGTGGGGTCGGATAAATGTAGTAAACTTAACAGGGTTGTACTCATTCGGGTGGATTTGTCAGTTTCATGATCTTTGAAAACAAATTGCCCTTGCTAAAATGTATATGCTGTGAAACAGAAGTTTTCAGGGGATTGACCAGTTTTCTTTTTCCCTGGCTCACATCATACCCTGCAGATACCAGCAAATGAAACAGCGGCTCTTCAAATGCCAACAGTATTTCGTCCCCATTATAAAATACCGGTATATGTTTATTTCCGATCTCATAACAAACAGAGGCCGTTTCAAACATGGTTTTCGGCCGGATGATTATTGCATCACACTCCTTAATTTCTATCGCTATGATATTAAAATCATCCTCATAAATAATATCGCCTTCCGTGAGCTGTTGATTTTCATTTAAAAATTTCATCACTACAGCTATGCCGGAAATGGTTTTTTTATGCAGGATACGTTTATTGGTTTCATACCATTCCAGCAACAGGCTATCGATCCTGCGGTTATTGATCGCAAAAAAATTAATGTTTCCTATTTTTTCTTTTATCACCATAATTTTTTCTACTATAAATTTATTCGGTTATAGATTCTGTTTGCTATATACTTTATTCATCCTATATACTTTATTTACCTTAATACTTTACTTCCTTCCCCAACCCACCTTAAAACAAAAAATATCTTTGCGCCAGCGGCAACTCCGATAAAGGCTCACAGGTAACGTGCACACCATCCACTTTTACTTCATAATTTTCGGGGTTTACATCAATTGGGGGTGTTGCATCATTGTGTATCATATCCTTTTTGGAAATAGTACGGCAATCTTTTACCGGCAGTATCATTTTTTGAAGGCCATATTGCTGCACTATATTTTTTTCCAGCGACAATTTTGAAACAAATGTAGCGCAGGTTGTAAACAACGCCTTTCCGTATGCGCCAAACATAGGGCGATAAACAACAGGCTGCGGCGTTGGGATGGAGGCATTGGGATCGCCCATCCTGGCGGCGATGATCATTCCACCCTTGATGATCATTTCGGGTTTGGCGCCAAACAAGGCAGGCTTCCACAATACAATATCTGCCAGTTTGCCCTTTTCCAGTGAACCCACATAAGATGAAATGCCATGTGTAACGGCCGGGTTGATCGTATATTTTGACACATATCTTTTAGCCCGAAAATTATCATTGCCTTTTCCTTCATCTTCGGGTAACGACCCGCGCTGCACTTTCATTTTATGCGCCGTTTGCCAGGTACGGGTAATTACCTCAGCCACTCTTCCCATTGCCTGCGAATCGCTGCTCATCATGCTAAAGACACCCATATCCTGCAAAATATCCTCGGCGGCAATTGTCTCAGGGCGGATACGGCTATCCGCAAAAGCCACATCTTCCGGAACCGATTTATCCAGGTGATGACAAACCATCAGCATATCCAGGTGTTCATCAATGGTATTGACGGTATAAGGCCTGGTAGGATTAGTAGAAGAAGGCAAAATATTAAGATACATAGCTGCTTTGATAATATCGGGGGCATGACCGCCCCCTGCTCCTTCGGTATGAAAAGTATGGATGACCCTTCCATTAATGGCTGCGATGGTATCTTCTAAAAACCCAGCCTCATTCAGGGTGTCGGTATGTATGGCTACCTGGACGTCGTATTTATCCGCTACCTGCAAGGCAGCATCAATTACAGCAGGGGTAGATCCCCAGTCTTCATGAATTTTGAGGCCCAGAGTGCCCGCTGCGATCTGTTCTTCAAGAGGCGCTTTAGTCGCGCAGTTGCCTTTTCCAAAAAATCCAAGGTTCATCGGAAAGTTATCAGCGGACTCCAGCATTTTTTGAATATTCCAGGCGCCGGGTGTTACTGTTGTGGCATTTGTTCCGTCAGCCGGCCCGGTGCCGCCGCCAATCATGGTAGTGATACCGCTGAACAAAGCATGATCAACCAGTTGGGGGCAAATGAAATGAATATGCGTATCGATTCCACCCGCGGTGGCTATTAAACCTGCGCCTCCATGTACTTCTGTGGAAGCCCCAATTATCATATTGGGGGTAATGCCTTCCATCGTGTCGGGGTTACCCGCTTTGCCAATGGCGGCAATCTTTCCGTCTTTAATACCAATATCTGCTTTCACTATTCCCCAGTGATCAATGATCATCACACTGGTAATTACAAAATCGAGCACACCCTCATTACGGGTAGCGGTAGCAGATTGGGCCATACCATCGCGGATTGTTTTACCCCCGCCAAATTTTGCCTCATCGCCGTATACTGTTAAATCTTTTTCTAATTCTATGAATAGTTCCGTATCGCCCAGGCGAATTTTGTCGCCTGTGGTTGGGCCATACATGTTGGCATATTTTATCCTGTTGATGTGTAAACTCATGATACTATTAATTATACCGGTGATGAAGGGTTGATGAATGCTCCCGGTGGATCACCCTCAAAGGGGAGCATTCATTCGCTGGTTTTGTTTTTAAATTTAAGTTGGCCGACTTTTACCAATGCTAACTTTTTATTTTGATCATTTATATCACCATTTACTAAGTTATTAAAACCTATTATTTTTTTATTACCGCCAAAAGCTACCAATTCCACCTCCTTCTCTTCTCCCGGTTCAAATCGAACGGCAGTGCCTGCTGCTATATTTAACCGCATGCCAAAAGCTTTTTGCCGGTCAAGTTCCAGTTGTTTATTCACTTCAAAAAAATGAAAATGAGACCCTACCTGCACAGGCCGGTCGCCAGTGTTTACAACAGTTATTTGTATATTAGCCCGTCCGGCATTGCATTCAATATCACCGTTTGCCAAGATGTATTCTCCGGGGATCATGTTAAAAAGGGTTTAGCCCCATCCCCTAAAGGGGAGTAAGGCAGGAATATTAATTTTGTTATGATATTCTTATCAAAAGGCTTCACCGCCAATTTAGAAGTGAATTAGCATTCAAAGTTTCTTGCCCTGTTCTCCCCTTTGGGGGAGTTCGAGGGGGTTTTTTACCTAATAGGGTCATGCACTGTCACCAGTTTGGTTCCATCCGGGAAAGTTGCTTCAATCTGTATTTCTTGGATCATTTCCGGTATGCCTTCCATTACATCGTCTCTTTTTAAAATGGTGGCGCCGTATTGCATCAGGTCAGCGACAGATCTTCCATCGCGGGCTGCTTCCTGCAATTGACTGCTGATAAGGGCTATGGCCTCGGGATAATTGAGTTTTAATCCTCTTGCTTTTCTTTTTTCAGCAAGTTCGCCGGCTAAAAAAAGCAATAACTTTTCAGATTCTCTTGGTGATAAATGCATGACAAAAAATAAATTTAATTATTTAACAGGCAGGCAATCGTCGAATTCCGCAGAATAAATGTTAAGATAGTAAAAAACCAAATACAATAAAATATTGATTTTTTCGATTTATATATATCCGGCAATCAAGTGATTGTTAAACTGAAAAACTTTCGAAATGTTAAAATATATTTCTTATCCTGTTCTATTGCTGACCGCATTACTGATCATGGCCCATACAAAATCTTCCTTGATTAAAACCGGGCACGATTTAAAATCAATCTCACCTGTTGTTATTAATAATTCCCCGGTTGTCAAAACTACCGGTTCATTAGAAGTAGTAAAATCCGGTTATTACAAACTTTGGCAATTAGACAACACGGGGCTTTCAGAGAATGCATTTAACTATGCCATGAAAGGGTTCGGTTATTTAAGTAAGGCGAACCAGCTCACTAAAAAAAATATTGTATCGATTGTAGATTTCAGCAAACCTTCTACCCAAAAAAGACTGTTTGTAATAGATGTAAGCAGCGGTAAAATTTTATTCAACACCTGGGTGGCCCATGGCCATAATTCAGGCAGCGAATTTGCAAAACGGTTCTCGAATTCGCCCGAATCGCACCAGAGCAGTCTTGGTTTTTATATAACAATGGATACTTATACCGGCGGCAATGGGTATTCGCTTAGGCTGAAAGGTTGCGAAAAAGGAATCAATGACAATGCTTATGAAAGAGATATTGTGATTCATGGGGCCGATTATGTAAGTGGCCGGTTTATAAGCAGCCGGGGTGCGCTTGGAAGAAGTTATGGCTGTCCGGCGATACCTACGGAACTGAGCCAAAAAATTATTGACGTAATTAAAGAGGGCAGCTGCCTGTTTTTATATCATCCCACCAAAAAATATTGCAGCCGGTCAAAAATCCTTAACAGCCAGGTTTGATGTTTTGAGCCCGGCGTTTACTTTAAAAGCCGGTACGAAAGAAGCAAGACGGTCAGCTATTGATAAGGTACTCCAAATGTAGGCTGCGTCGAAAATAAAGCTTACAACAGAAGGGCAATTTAATACTGCTCAAAAGCTGCATTTACTCCCAGGTTTTTTATACTTTTTAATAAAATTGATGGCTTTCTTTTGAAATATTTGATAGAAACTCTTATTTTTGCTGCCCCTAACCGGAAGGTGCGGTATCCCGATTAGATCGGGAAAAGGATTGAAAATAGTAAAGGTGCGGTAGCTCAGTTGGTAGAGCAAAGGACTGAAAATCCTTGTGTCGGCGG
>JBDTVX010000397.1:0-4857 GCA_040007015.1 Ferruginibacter sp.
AATGTACTTGCCCTTAGCAGTATTGGCGCTCATATGGGTAATGGTGCGGGACCTGTGGATGGACTTGCAGACCTTGAGGATCTGCTTTCACGACTCCAGGAAGTGAATGTGAAGATCCTGCGGCCTTCCTATTTTATGTACAACCTGCTGGGGATGATCCCAATGATTAAAAATATGAACATCATGGGGGCAAATTTTGGCGGAACAGATGAAAAAATAGTGTTGGTACATACCAATGATATTGCCGCCGTAGCAGCGGAAGAATTATTGGCGTTAAATTTTACCGGGCAAAGGGTACGGTATATTGCCGGAGATGAAAGAACCTCCAATGAAATTGCTGAAATATTAAGTGCATCCGCAAATAAACCGGGTATTCCATGGGTAGTATTTTCAGATCAACAGGCCTTCGACGGAATAAAGCAAAGCGGTTTGGCTGATACTTTTGCTGACGGGTATACCTCTATGGGTAAAGCCATCCGGGAAGGCAAAATGCAGGAGGACTATTGGAAAAATCATCCGGCATTGGGCCCCACCAAACTGGAAGACTTTGCAAAAGAGTTCGCAGCAGCCTTTAATTCTGCTAACTGAGATGGCAGATCTTAGATGCTGGTTAAGTTTTTTCTTTTTACCACGATCTGATAGCTATCGGATCGTAGTAATTAAAAATTTGAATGGCAAATTTTTAGATAGATTCTTAGGTCTTAATCATTTATAAACATAAAATTTTCCTTTCGGGGAAATTGGAGGGTAAAAATATGAAAACAGGAATAATCGGCAGTGGCATAGTAGGCAGGGTACTTGCAACTGCTTTTTTAAAAGAAGGCAATGAAGTAATGCTGGGCACCCGAAATGTTGCTAAAGAAGAGGTTATTGCATGGAAAAATGAAAATCCGGCCGGCCAAACAGGTAATTTTGAAGAAACTGCACGGTTTGGCGAGTTGATCGTATTGACAACGCTTGGCACTGTTGTGGAAGAAGCGATCCAATTGGCCGGAAAAGATAATTTTACAGGTAAAACGGTGATTGATACCACGAACCCAATTTCAACGGCACCCCCGGTAAACGGCGTACTGCAATACTTTACTTCGCCTAACGAATCACTGATGGAGAAAATTCAGGCCCTGCTTCCAGAAGCAAATATTGTAAAAGCCTTTAACAGCGTAGGCAATACTCAAATGTATAAGCCGGATTACGGAAACATTTTACCCACGATGTTTATTTGTGGCAACAATGAAACCGCCAAAAAAACCGTTACCGGCATATTGACAAATTTTGGCTGGGAAACGGAAGATATGGGCCATGCGGAAGCAGCCAGGGCCATTGAGCCCTTATGCATGCTTTGGTGCATACCAGGTTTTACCCATAACCAATGGACCCATGCGTTCAAACTTTTAAAAACGTAAATTTTGCAGGACTTCGGAAAAGCCCGCTTTTTTTAAATGAAGGATTATACGAATTGGCAGGTTGCCTACCGGTTCATTCGTGTAATTCTTCATTTTAATTCGTTTATTAATTCCTGCTATTTTAACCTTACAGGAAGGGCTATATCAACACCTGTACTGTATTACCGCAAAAAAAGTAAACCATGGGAAACCTCTTAAAACATCATTTCACCATTAATAAAAACAAAAATTAATTGCCGGGGGCAATTCGTAGATTTGTATGCATATGAAAAGAAGTTTATACTGGATGTGCCAGCTTGCAGGATGGGGCGCCAATTTTGCTGTATTGGTTTTTTACTATTTGAACCTGGCCGTCCATAAGATCGACTATTTTTATAGTGTCCTCACCATCAGTGTAATACTGGGTATTTTGTTCACCCATATCATGCGGATGATCATTAAAGAATACCAGTTCCTTAATAAGTCCATCAACAAACAGATCATTTATTTTCTTGTTATTAATACTTTATTTGCTATTGTTTACGCCTGTTGTGATGTTGCCATAGAAAGAACATTTGGTTTAAGGGATAAAAATGCACCCAATCTTTCTTTGATGAATGAAATTACCCGCAATGCAATTAGTAATTTTTTCCTGCTGTTTATCTGGAACCTGTTGTATTATACGGTTCATTATGTGGAGCGTACCAGGCGACAGGAAGTAAATACTTTAAAGTTACAATCACTCGTAAAAGAACTGGAATTAAAAACGATCAAATCGCATATTAATCCTCATTTTATTTTTAATGCCTTGAATAGCATACGGGCGCTGGTAGACGAAAATCCTTCAAGGGCAAGAACCGCTATTACTGAATTAAGTAATATTCTGCGAAGCAGTATGCAAACAGAAAAATTAGAGACCGTGCCCCTGGAAAGAGAATTAAATATTGTAAAGGATTACCTCGCGCTTGAAAAAATGCGTTTTGAAGAAAGATTGAATATAGAAATGGATATTGATGAAGATACGCTTGAACAGCCTGTGCCACCCATGATGCTGCAAACACTGGTAGAAAATGCGATCAAACACGGCATTAGTAAAAAAGTAGATGGGGGCACCATTCGGGTTACTTCCGATTTTGTAAAAAATCATCATGAATTAGTAGTGCAAAACTCCGGGCAATTAGGCACTTATAAAAATGAGAATGGCTTTGGAGTAAGAAGCACACAGGACAGGCTTAATCTGCTTTACCAGGGCAAAGCCACTTTTGCCATCAAAAACCTTGATGACGAAATGGTAGAGTCCCGGATAACCATGCCCCTTGTTACTGTTACACATATTTATTAATTTCGTTTAACCTGGTTATCCCATATGCCATTAATAAACAATAAACTCCTCTTATGCACAAAGCAATTATTATTGACGATGAAAGGTTAGCAAGAAATGAATTAAAAAAATTATTGCTCGATTTCCCTGATGTGGAGGTGATAGATGAAGCTGCCAATGCAGCGGAGGGGATAGAAAAAATCGATGCATTGAATCCCGACCTTATTTTTTTAGATATACAAATGCCGGGAAAGACGGGTTTTGCGATGTTACAGGAATTAGATAAAGCGCCCCATGTGATTTTTACAACCGCCTATGATGAATATGCATTAAAAGCATTTGAGGTAAATGCGCTGGATTATTTAATGAAACCCATCGAGCCAAAAAGGCTGGCGGATGCACTACAAAAATTACAGCTGGCAGAAGAAAAGGAGTTAGCTGCCCAGCAGGCATTTAATCGCGGCATGCTCACGGAAAACGACCAGGTATTCGTTAAGGATGGCGAACGGTGCTGGTTTGTAAAGCTTTCGGAAGTTCGTTTATTTGAAAGCGTTGGAAATTATGCGAAAGTATTTTTTGCAGGCAATAAACCGCTCATCTTAAAATCGCTGAATGCATTGGAAGAAAGGCTGGATGAAAAGACTTTTTTCCGGGCCAACAGAAAGCATATTGTGAACCTGCGTATGATCGAGAAAATAGAACCTTACTTTAACGGTGGCTTATTACTTGACCTGCAGGGCGGTGAAAAAGTGGAAGTGAGCAGAAGACAGGCCGTTAAGTTTAAGGAGATGATGAGCCTTTAATATTTTTCTTTGTGGATGGTTACCCATTGCTCATTTTTAAAATGACTGGATAAAGCTATTTTTTTCTTTCAAATTTTTGACATTCAACATACAATTTAGTTGGTATTAAGGCTACCCGGACGAAAGATGACGGAGAACCATGTTATTATTTTGTAACTTTGCAAAGAAATAATAGTAATGGAAATTTTAATTGAAAGGATAATAATAGACCAGGGTATATGTCATGGCAAGCCAGTGATACGTGGACTACGTTACCCTGTGGAATCAATGCTTGAACTACTTTCCTCCGGAATGACTATAGTGTAACTACTTGCTGATTACCCTGATTTAGTAAAAGAAGATTTTTTGGCTTGCATAGCTTATGCCGCTAACTCGCGCAGGTAAAAAGTATTTACAACAAAGCTTCATGAAATTTATTGTAGATGCTCAACTTCCCAAAGTACTTTCGGATTTACTGAATACTTCTGGTTTTGATTCTGTGCATAAATTGGAACTGCCCGAAATGAACCGCACCAGCGATATTATCATTGCAGTAAAAGCAAATAACTAAGAACGTATTGTAATAACTAAAGATGCCGATTTTTTAGATGGTTCTCTTCTATATGCAAGGCCTGGAAGGACTTTTGAAATTCAAAAAGCAAATTCTCAAGCACCGGCTAGCAACTGGATAAAATTAACAAGGGATGCCTTTGAATTTTCCTTCTATGCGCTATGTATATAATCCGATGCATCTGGAAGTATCTTTAGATTTTTTGGTGGGTAAAATGAACGTGGAGATTGATAGTAAATCAATGAAGCGGTTGCAGGATATTCAAAAGCTTAATGAACAGGATAAAACAAGTGATTTTGAGATGGTGGATGCTTTCCTCCGGGATAGAAAAGCTAAAAAAGTTTATGCCTCGTAAAATATTAAAGCCCTCGTTTGAGGGCTTTGGTGTTTTTATTTTATTAATGCATTAGTAACCGCCCGGCACAGGAAGCCATACGCACATTGCCCTCTCCCCATTCCTGCTCCTAACCTTATAACACTGCGCCTGGAACATGGATGGAAGTTTTTTCTTTTTATCCTACACTCCCGCGCTTATGGGGTAACCCCCTGGCACAGGAAGCCATCCGCACCTTGCCCGCACCTCATTCCTGCGCCTATTCGTAGAGTATTGCGCCTGTGAGATGGATAGAATACTATTTGTTTAACCTACACTCCCGCGCCTGAATGATTATTATTTGTTTAACCTACACTACTGCGGCACAGGAAAGCCATGCTGCAATACCCGCGCCTCATTCCTGCGCCAGAGGGATTGATAGTAAATCAATGAAGCGGTTGCAGGATATTCAAAAGCTTAATGAACAG
>JBDTVX010000398.1:0-4817 GCA_040007015.1 Ferruginibacter sp.
ATCATTTTGGGTATTAAAAATAAAAGTAAGGGATAAAATTGTTGCCGATGGTATTCAAGACCCAGGCTTTAGTATGGAAAAAAAGGGGAAGTATATTAATGCTTCCCAAATGAATAAATTATTGCAGGATGACAATACTATTGTAATCGATATGAGAAATCACTATGAATATGAAGTAGGCCATTTTGTAAAAGCAGTGGAAATACCCAGTGATACTTTCCGGGAACAATTGCCCATGGCGGTCGAAATGATGCACGATAAAAAGGATAAGAATATTATCATGTATTGTACCGGTGGCATACGCTGCGAAAAAGCCAGCGCCTACATGCTGCACAACGGTTTTAATAATGTATTTCATTTGGAAGGTGGTATTATCAATTATGCGAAAGAGGCAAAGGAAAACTCGTTAGAGAGCAGGTTCATTGGTAAAAATTTTGTATTTGACGACAGGCTGGGGGAACGTATCACCGAAGACATCATTGCCCAATGCCATCAATGCGGCACACCCGCGGATACACATACCAATTGTAAAAATGACGGATGCCATTTACTTTTTATTCAATGTGCCAAATGTGCCGAAAGTTATGATGGCTGTTGTTCGATAGTATGTCAAACCACTTTTAATCTTCCTTTGGAAGCGCAAAAGGAATTAAGGAAAGGAATTGAAAAAGGGCGAATGGTTTTTAATAAGAGCAGGCAGAGGCTGAGGCCGAGATTGAATGAAGAATGAATAATGAAGAATGAAGAATAAAGAATAAATAGCTAAGGCTTCTGGTGTTTATTATGCGAAATGCACTTTGTAATAACCAAGAATTGGATTAAACCACCCTGGATCAACTTTTACAATACCCCTTTCGGACAAATTTTATTCTTCCTAATTCATTATCAATTATTAATTATTAATTATTCACTATCCATTTGATACAAACCGGTTTCGGTACATTTATTCGTTTACCCGTATCCGTTAGCAACCCGGTTTTTTTATCAATTTTAAAAAGTACGATGTCATCGGATTCCTGGTTGGCGGCCAGCAGGAAATTACCGGACGGGTCGAAGTTAAAATTCCTGGGGGTTTTGCCCAGGCACGACTGATGCCCCACAACGGTTAGCTTGCCTGTTTGTTCATTTATCTTAAATATTGCAATGCTGTTGGATTCGCCCCGGTTACTGCAATACAAAAATTTACCATCTTTGGAAACATGGATATCCGCACCGCCAATTGCACCGGTAAAATCCTTTGGCAATGCGCTGATGCGTTGAATGGAGTCAAGTTTTCCTTCACTGTATTTAAATGCCACTACTGTACCGGTCATTTCCTCCACCAGGTAGGCATACCGCTTATTAGGATGGAAATCTAAATGCCGTGGACCGCTGCCTCCAACCGATCTGGCGAAAGCAGGTGTTGAAGGGATAAGCATTCCCTTTATTTTATCAAAACGGTAGATCAGTATTTTATCAATCCCCAGGTCCTGGATAAATAGAAATTTATTGTCTGGAGAAAGTACCGTTGAATGCGCATGCGGGCCTTCCTGCCTGTCTTTGTTGGGCCCTGTTCCTTTATCCTGGATAACCTGTTTTGCGGGATCCAGGGAACCGTCTTTCTTTACAGCGAACAAGGCGGCGCTGCCACTGCTGTAATTGGCTGCAAATACCCACTTGCCCGATTGATCAACTGCCACATAGCAGGGATTTTTGCCAAATGAAAATTGCTCGTTGATCTCTGTGAGCGATCCCTTTTCTTTATCAAAAGAAAAGGCGGAAACCATTCCCCCGACACCGAATTTTGTACTGTCGGCATTCTCATTTACTGCGTACACCATCTTTTGATCGGGCGACACTGCCAAATAAGAGGGATTGGTTGTTTTAACGGAACTTACAAAACTATTTTCGCCGGTGGCAACATTAAAATTATAGACATAAATGCCTTCACTTTTTCCTGATGTATAAGTGCCGATTAATAAATGCACATTGTTTTGTGCAAATACTGCATTGAAAGTAAACAGCAATGAAAAAAATAACCTGGCTGGCATATCGTATGATTTAAATTTTCATGAATGTACGAATTTATCAATACAGATTTTTTTTTGAGCTTGTTTTTGCAGACTAATTCCTGCCGGTGATCTCTTTTATTTTCGTTTATCAATTCTTGTATGCAGCCGGTAAAAAAAAACGGGTTTTTGAATGACCGTGCTTTCCAGGCGGTATGTAACCGGCGGGTAATTTAGTCCCCGTCAACGGCGCCGATTTGCTGCAGCGCTTTTGTGATTTTTTCAACTGTTTCTTCTTCACTTAAATCCTGCGGTATAAATTTTTCCCCTATCACTTTTTCGTATAACTCAATATATCTTTTACTGATCACTTCGATCCATTCATCACTCATGGCCGGTACTACCTGCCCTTCCTTTCCCATAAAATTATTTTCTATCAGCCATTCCCTTACAAACTCTTTGCTTAACTGCTTTTGTTTTTCTCCTGCCGCCTGTCTTTCTTCAAACCCCTCCCCATAAAAATATCTTGAACTGTCCGGAGTATGAATTTCATCCATCAAATGAATGATCTCGCCGATTTTGCCAAACTCATATTTTGTGTCCACTAATATTAAGCCCCTGCCTGCGGCTAATTTTTTTCCCCTTTCAAAAAGCGAACGGGTATATCTTTCAATTAATTCATAATCGTATTCATTTACAATTCCCTTCTGAAGAATTTCTTCCCGGCTAATATCTTCATCGTGCCCAATACTTGCCTTGGTAGAAGGAGTAATGATGGGCTCCGGAAAGAAATCGTTTTCTCTCAATCCATCGGGCATTGGTACGCCGCACAATTCTCTTTTACCCGTTTGATATGTTCTCCACGCGTGACCAGTTAGGTTACCCCTGATAACCATTTCAACTTTAAAAGGATCGCATCTTTTACCCACAGCGCTATTTGGGGTAGGCGTTGTTATTAACCAGCCGGGACAAATATCTTCAGTCGCATTTAGCATAAATGCAGCGATTTGATTTAAAACCTGTCCTTTATATGGTATGGCACCTGGTAAAATAACATCAAATGCGGAAATGCGATTGCTTGCTATCATTACCATCCAGTCATCAGAAATGGTATATACATCTCTTACCTTTCCACTGTAAAAATTGGTTTGCCGGGGGAATTGAAAATTTGCCATAGCACTAAATTACAGGCATACATTTTATCCACCCAATTTTATACAGAAGAAGATTTCAATAATGGTTTAAAAATAAAATTTTTTAAAAAAAGAACATTGCTAGTTTTGCTCTATATTTAAACCCTAAATACACCAACATGAGAAAAATTGCTTGCTATATCATCGCTTTGTTTTGGGCAAACATGCTGACAACTGCCGCTTTTGCGCAAAACACTACTATCAGCGGTACCATTATTAATAGCCTTAACAGCGAAAGTGTTGCTGCAGTATCAGTTACCGTAAAAGGTGGCCCGGAAGGAACTTTTACCGATGATAAAGGAACTTTTAAGATATCCCTAAAGAAAAAATTACCCGTTACGTTATTAATATCCTCCGTAGGATACGCATTACAGGAAGTGGTAGTCAACAATACTTCACAACCCTTAAAAGTACAATTGATACCAAACAATTCTTTGGGACAAGAAGTAGTGATGTCTGCGACCAGGGTGCCTCAAAAAATTATGGAATCACCGGTTTCTATTGAAAGGATAAGCGCAGCCGCCATCAGGAGCGCACCGGCTGCTAACTTTTACGACGTGGTGGCAACTTTAAAGGGGGTTGATGTTACTACTTCCTCCCTGACTTTTAAAACACCGACTACACGTGGTTTTGGCGGCAGCGGCAATGTTAGGTTCAACCAATTGGTAGATGGAATGGACAACCAGTCTCCGGGCCTTAATTTTTCTGTGGGCGCTATCATCGGGTTAAATGAATTGGATATCGACAACATAGAATTATTATCAGGCGCCTCCTCTGCTTTATACGGCCCGGGCGGCATGAATGGAACAATGCTGATGACAAGTAAAAATCCATTTAAATACCAGGGCTTATCCTTTATTATAAAAACCGGTATCAATCATACGGATGGAAAAGAAAGACCTGCATCCCCTTACTATAACTGGAGTATAAGATGGGCCAAAAAGTTCTCAGAAAAATTTGCCTTTAAGCTTACTACCGAATTAGTACAAGCCAAAGACTGGATAGGAACGGATTACCGGGATTACGACAGGAATAATGCCGTTCTCAAACCAGGTACCAGGGCTACTGATCCAAACTACGATGGTGTAAATGTTTATGGAGATGAAACATCAAACGACATGCGTCCGGTATTATATGGCATAGCGGCCCAGGCGCCTTTTTTAGCGCCATTTATCAGTACGTTAACTAAAAGCCCAATCTTAATATCCCGCACAGGCTATACTGAACAACAAATTTTAAATCCAAATACTGTAAATTTTAAACTGGGAGGATCTTTTCATTATAAAATAACGCCTGGTACGGAGGCTATTTTAGCGGGCTACTGGGGTACGGGCAATACTGTTTATACAGGCGCTTCAAGATATTCTATTAAAGAATTTAAAATGGGGCAGTACAAACTTGAATTGAATAATAAGAACTGGCTGTTGCGCGCCTTTACCACACAGGAGAATGCAGGAGAAACTTTTAATCTTGCGGCAACCACGCAAAATTTTAATGAAGCATGGAAAGCCAGCGGCGGATCAACAGGATGGTATGCACAATATGGCCAGGCTTTTTTAGCCTCCAAGCTTTCCGGTGCGTCAGACTTTGATGCACATACTGCAGCAAGGGCAGTTGCCGATGTTGGAAGGCCGGT
>JBDTVX010000399.1:0-4743 GCA_040007015.1 Ferruginibacter sp.
CCAAAGATTAATATCGTCGTGCTGTTAATTCCGGGGAATACTAAAAAAGAGGATCATTTCTTTTCATTGCATCATTGTTTATCCCACCACACCCGGGAAGTCATTTTATCTCCACCATTGAGGTTGGCTAGCGCAGCGCTGTAATTTGCCGGGTTTACATTCGCCTCGTCCAATGGATATGTAAACCGTCGTGGAATAGTTCCGTTGCTGGTATTGCCCTGGTAATTTATTGGCGTAAGCTCAGGGTAACTGCTGCGCCTCCAGTTGGCCCAGGTTTCCAGCCAATCGGAAAAAGTGGCTACCCAGTATTGATCGTTTATCATTTGAAGCCCCCGGGCAGGGATATAAGGGTGTGCGGTTGCATAATCGTCTGCCTCCTGTATTTGCAATGCTGCACCCGCCTGGTTCAATTGTAAAATAGCAGCTTGTACCCCGCTGCGGAAAAAGGTCGCAGCATTACCTGTGATCCACCCCCTTTGCGCAGCTTCTGCAAGTAGCAACTGCGTTTCCGAATAAGTGAGCAGGAAGGTGGGGGCGTCTTCCCTTGAAAATGTATACCGGTTAACAATGGAATAATCATTTTGATTGCCTGTCCAGTTAGGTGCATTGGAAATATCTTTGGAGGTGCTGCTAAGGTCGTAGCCATTTGGCTGCCCGAGTTGGAGTGAAGGATCGCTATCACCTTTATCATCCACGTCTGAAGGATCTGCTACCACGGTTGCGAAAAATGGTAAACGGGGATCGTTGTTAGACACTAAAAAATCTATAAATGTTTTGCTGAGCCTGTAACTCGCCGGTTCCCTCGATGCTACCTGCAGGCCAACGGGGTTGCTTACCCGGTTTGTTCCTTTTGCCTCATGCCGGCAAATGGCATTATCGTCATTGTCTCCCATAACACCGCCCTGCACGGCTTTTGTTACCCATATTGATGCAGCTGCAGGATCCACTTTACTCATGCGCATTGCCAAACGCACCATTTCTGAATAAGCGAATTTCTTCCATTTTGCAACATCTCCGCTATAAAACAGGTCGGCATCGCCTAATGTATTATCTGCTGCCGCATCCAGTTTTTGTGCAGCGTCTTCCAGCTCATGAAGCATATCAGTATAAATATCCCGTTGCTTGTCATATTTAGGTTTGGTAAGATTACCGGTATACCCAACACCGGCTTCACTATAAGGAATGTCACCGTATATATCCGTCATACGCTGAAACTGGAAAACCTTCAGCAGCCTGCTTATTTGATAGAAATTCTTTTTCTTTTCATCGTCACGGACATGATTCATCAGGTCAATTAAAGTTTTTATGCCGGTAGGATATTGCCAGCGCCAAAATGAAGCGTTGTAGTTGGCATTGTAAATATATTTATCCCCGTACCAGAAGGTTGATGTGGAAGATAAATGCTGGATCATGGTAAACGCATAGCTAAGGCTGCTTTCCCAGGTTCCTGCAGAATAGCCGTTTGCATTGCCGGCCGTAAATAACTGGGCGGAAGTAAAAAGATAATTGTATTGCATATTTTGTTCTGTGAGTTTTGTAGCATCAATATTGATCTCTTTAAAATTTTTATCACAGGAAGAAAGCAGGGTCATAAACGACAAGCTGCATAATGCAAGGAATTTATTTTTCATTTTAATAAGAATTTAGAATAAGTGATCAGAATTTCACATTTACATTGAACCCGTAGTTTCGGACAGCAGGATAACCTGCCAGTTCCAGGCCTTGTGCGTTTGTATTATTAAGATTTGATTCGGGATCTATATTGGGCGTATGTTTCATTATTATAGCAAGGTTTCTTGCCACCAGTGATATATTCTGAGTTTGCTTTTATGGCAATCTACCAGCGATACGCGGATATATTATTCAGAACTGCTTTTAAGCGTTTACCTGTTGTGCATAAAGCAGAGGATTTTGTGCAGGAAGTATTTATCAGTTTATACAAAAGCCGGAACTCCCACGAAAAAATAATTCATCTTAAACCCTGGTTATTTGCCTGTCTCAGGCATTGTATATTAAATGAAATAAGAAATTTCAATACGCATAGAAAACATGACCTGCAAATAGCAGCTCATACTCCTTTAACCACATCAACCAATCCCGGATACGATCTGAAAATACTTGAAACTCAATTCCACAAGGCATTGGTGCAATTAACAGACCGGTGCCGGGAAGTGTTTTTTATTGAGCCGGGTTGAAAATCTTCCCAATAAAAAAATTGCAAAACAATTAAATATTTCTGTGCACACGGTGGAAAAACATGTAACAAGCGCCTTGCGGGTCATGAAAAAGGGATTAGGTAAATATGGTTTAGGCCTGTTTATTCTATCATTCTTTTCATTGCTTGTTTGGAATGATGATAGATTGTTTTAATTGTTTCTGTAAAAGGATCAAAACATTCCCCCTATCTTAATTCTGCACCCGCCTGTGGGGATTTTTTATGGTTTTAATTAAAAATTTAGGAAAGGTTTCCTATTTCATTTAAATATATATATTTTTATTATTTAAATCCCGGCCCTGTACAAAATTTGCATTGTTGCCGAATAGTTGCTTTTCTTAAAACATTCCATTTATTTTATAACACTTAAATTAGTATTCATGAAAAAAATTTCAACAGTTATCATTGTTGGGTTTGTATCGGCAATTTTTATTTTTTCCAGGTGCAGCGAAAATAAATCAAATGAAACTGGTGATAGAAAGGACAGTTCCCTTGTTTCAGGCGCAGGCATGGGTGGTTTTGAAACCCGGGTTAAATGGGGTGAACACCTGGTAACGATTGCTGGTTGTAACGATTGCCATACTCCCAAAAAAATGACCCCGACTGGTCCGGAGCCTGATTTTTCTTTAACCTTGTCGGGGCATCCTGCAAAAATACCCCCGCCGGATGTGGATCGAAAGGCAATGGAAAGCAAGGGATTGGCCGTAACAAACGACCTTACGGTATGGATTGGGCCATGGGGCGTTTCCTATACTGCAAATATTACTTCAGATTCAACAGGCATCGGCAACTGGACGGAAGCCCAGTTTTTATTATGCATGAAGGAAGGAAAATGGAAAGGCATTGCAGGAAACAGGGAACTTTTACCTCCGATGCCATGGAAGAGCAGCTTTAGATTTATGTCTGATGATGAGCTTAAAGCCATTTTTGCATATCTAAAATCTACCAAACCAATTAATAATGTGGAGCCGCCAATTGAACCTCCGGTTTCTGCAGGTAAAAAATAATAAACAATCCGGCAGTGATTAGCTGGTGGGGTGTATTGCCGGCGGGCTCCCGGAGGGGAGTAAGGTTTAAGCCAGGTGACACAAAAAAGGAAGTTAATAAGTATACCCCCATTACAGTATCATTAAACTTAGCCAAAATATCATTCCACAGGTAAACATGAATTTTTGAAGGCGGAATCATAAATTAATGGAAGTTGAGCAAATTCCTGGAAACCTGTGAATAAAATAAAGTAATGAATTATGAGAACTTAGAAAATATGTGGTGAAAAAATCTTATCTTGATGATTGCATCTGCCTATCCCATATACTCCTTTGGAAACAGTATCCACGAAAACCGCATCGGTTCATAAAATTTTTTATCGCATCGAAACTAACTTTTCTACCAACCTAAAAGTAATTTAAAAGGGACGAAATCAGCCCGTGAATTGTACTCCGGTTAAGAACTTCGAAAAAAGTTTTTTACGCTGTGTGCTTTTATCCAAACTGCAAGGTGTAAATGATTGCAGTTGACGGGTATGGAAACCGCTGTAAAAAAATAAAAACAACTGTTTAGTATTAAGATACATACCGCCTGATTCATAATTTCGGTATAAAATGCAATCATTTTAAAAAGAATTTTAAGCGTTAAGGTAATTTAAAAGCGATTTAACCAGGGATATTAAGGGTAGCAATTTATTGATCATAAAACATATGCAATGAGATTTACAGGATTACTTTTCATGATTTTAACCATGTCCGCCTTTTCCCCCGAAACAATTTTTGCTCAGCAAAAAAAACTTTATATTGCTAATGGAGATCACTCCGACTATGTTTATACCGCAGACGAGGCCACTTATCGTACAGCATATATAAACCAGCTGGACTATTATATTAACCTGATGGAAACCCAGAATGATACCATCCTGCCGCAGTTCCGGCACCGGTACAATTGTGATAACTCTTTATGGGTATACGAATATGAAAAGGCTAAATCGGTAGTTGATTTTCAGCGACTGATTCAGAAAATCAAAACCGGTTATATTACGGTTCCATTCAATCCGCTGGTGCCACTCTATGGAGGGCAAAATGCTGAAATTGCACTTCGGGGCATGTACTATGGGGGATACCTTGAAAGGAAATACGGTATTAAGATCGATATAGCCCAGGCGGTAGAAAATCAAACGCTTCCTTTGGGCATCAATAGCTTGTGGGCCGGGGTGGGGGCCGCCTATAGCTGGAGAGGGATCTGCGGATGCGGTAGCCCAATGGCAAATTTGAGCAACAGGAAAAATGAGGTTTACTATTCTAACGGGAGAGATGGAAAAGGGGTATTGATGAAATGGTACAACTTCACCGGCTCAGGTGACCTCGGGGGTTATGCGGAAACAGCTTTCCCGAACAATGGTATTACTAATTTGAGCGCAAAGTGTAATACTACACAATATCCCTATTCAATTGCCGGTGCGTTTTGCTTAGGCGGAGATGACCTGGAGACTTATGTCAATAATCTGCCCACCCTTGCAAAACAGCGAAGCAATACAC
>JBDTVX010000400.1:0-4736 GCA_040007015.1 Ferruginibacter sp.
GTCTGCAATTTTCTTTTCGTCTTCAACAAGTAATATTTTAATTTCTTCCATATCATTTATTTAGCTACGTTTCTAAATGCCCATTATTTTTATTGCGGAGTAGCGCAATATCATTGGTTCGTATGTGAAATGCTATTTTTTTATTAGTTTAACCGGTAACTTCCAAAAAATGTACAGGCGGAAATTTACCGGGAAATTATAACCCGGTTTTAATTGAGGTTTAATTTCCCGGTATAATGTTACTGAAACGTAGACATATCCGGAAACAGGATTCTGCTAAGACAATTGCCTAAAACCATTTTCGTTTCTTCTTAAAGTATCAAGCGTACGCCACCCAATTCTTCCACACGATAACTGAATTTTTCACCAGGTGAACTTATAAACATAAAATTTTTGGGTATTTTCCATTCCTTGCTTAGCCGCTCTATTAGTTCGGGACCAAATTCACCCGGCATGGTGATAAATTCCATTTTGATATCCGGATATGCCCTGTCAAGCACTTCAAAATCACTCAGGAATTTTTCAGGCGCCGGCTGATTTTCCTTTAACACTGTAACAATCTTTATTTTACGGGTAATCTCATTTTCCTGAACATATATCATTACTTTATTCAGCGTGGCTATATCGTCAGCTTTAGAAAAAAAGATAAATTCCTGCCGGTGTAGAACAGTTATTAAATAGCTTATTTTTTTGCGGCTTACCACCGCAATTTTTCGCAAATTATCGGTAAGATATTTTAGCATACTCAATACAAATTCCATTATATAAATCCGGTTGAGCATCCCGTAAATAAAAAGCATAGCCGGTACAAAATATTGCAGGAATACGACAAGGTATTGCGGTCTCATCTTTACATTGCCATAAAGCGCGGCAACAATAGCAAACAGGGCAAGGAACACAACTGCCGGTTTTGCATATTCGGGCCTTGGCAAACGAGCCCTCCTGATCTTTAAGATTAAATTGCCCAGCGCGAAAAAGGCCATTACCATCAGGAAAGAAATAGTATAGACGCCTGCCAGCGGTGCCAGTTCTCCATTCGTTACAAATAACACAGAAACACATAACAGGAAAAAAGTAATCAATATCCGGTAACTGCTGCAGTACCTGTTTTCCTTCAAAAGAAACTGTGGTAAAATTCTATCCAGCGTCATTCGTTTTATTAACCCATTTACACCAACAAAAGAAGTGAGAAGAGCTCCGCTGAGAACAGTTACTGCATTAATGGAAATTAACGTGGCAAGCCAATTGCCACCCGTTAATTTTGCCATATAACTCAAAAGCGATTGTTGGTGGGCGTCTACCGTGGCGAGGGGTAAAACTGCGATAGCCAGTATAGCGATCAAAGGATTTAAAATAGAAACCGCCAGCCACATATTTCGCAATGTTTTCGGAAATACACCCCTTTTCTGTTCCTCCACAAAATTAGCGGAACTTTCAAAGCCCGAAATACCAAGCATAGCGGAGCTAAACCCAAAAAATAACGCGGTTGCTATACCGCCGCCTCTAACAGGCATGGAGAAATTTAGATGGAAAATTCCCATTCCATTTTTAAATACAAAGATCGAGGAGCTAATGATCAGCAGGGCCATCGAAATTAAATGGAATATAAAGATTACAAGCGCCACAATGGCACTGTCAGAAATTCCAAATATCGTCAAACAAAGAAATATTGATAGCAACACAAAGGTCGCAAAGATCACATGCAATGAGGGAATACTTTGTTGCAGATAATGCATTGCCTCACTGGCTGAAATCACAGCTGTTGCCATATAAGACAGAATTGTAAGACAAGCTGCTACAGATGCGTTGCTCTTGCTTGTAGTATTCAACAATACATTATATGCCCCGCCATTTAAAGGCAATGCTCCAACCACTTCTCCATATATTTTGCGAAAAAGAAAAAGAACACCTGCTACCATTAATAAGGCGAGCCATGCGTATTGGCCTGCCATGCCAATAGTAAGCGCTGAAACATATAAACAGGAGGAAGTAATATCATTTCCACACACTGCAGTTGCAAGCCAGGTATTTAGCTTTTTTTGAGATGACATACTTCGAACTTTGAACTTTAATTAATTCACCAATAGTTACGGGATGAAAAGAATACTTAGTTTCTAAAGCATATCAAATGTATTTTTTGAGGTACCTGCCTAACTTTTTATAAACAACGATTCCAAACATAAAACTCTTCTTCATAAGGAAAATATTTTACCCGTTATTGCCCGATTCCATTCCTAATATCTTACAAGTTACATTTCTTATTTGATATGTACATTTCACCGGGTTTTAGATATTGAAAGAATATTGGATTGGCTTTTTTTCTTGCCTGGTGGCTTTAAATAAGTTGAACCCTTTTCTAAAACTTAATACAGGGATTTTGGCATAATTTATTACCTCTTGTGTGTAACGGCCCGCGAAAAAATCTATCCCGCTATAATCCAGGCAGGAATTAATAATTATCAGGTCAATTGGCAAAGTGCTGCTCAACTCAAGCACTTTGGTTGCAAAACTATTACATACATATAATTTTTTTGAATAGTCAAGTTTGGTATCATTGAGGAGTGGCATCATCTCAAATAATTCTTTTTTATCATTATGAAACAACCTTTCTTCCACTTCGCTTTCCAGGTACAGATTTGCAATGTGTACGGACGACGCTACACCGCTTAAGAAAGACTGCATGAACTGATACTTGTCAATTATACCTTTTACAGGTCTAACGGGAAACAGGATTTTCCTAAAAACCGGTGTTTCAAAATTTGAAGGAACAGTTAAAACAGATTTGGTGGTATTTTTTATCACATTCGCAGTAGTTGACCCTACCAAAAATTCCTTTACTCCGGATCTGCCGTGAGTGCCCATTACGATCAAATTGATCGGAATTTCGTCTGCAGCACAGCAAATTTCGTTATATGGAATTCCCACCGGCATATGTATTTGAACACGCAGTTCGCATTCCTTTAAAATTGTCTCATATTTTTCATAAAGACAAGTTCTTGCTCTTTCATTAATTTCCTGGATCATTTCCAACCTATTGACATCTGTCTCCGCGCTGGAAATAATATACCTGTTTTCAAGAACAAACAATAAATGTAAAACCGCGTGGTGTTGTTTACATAGGTCTACTGCCACGCGCAAGGCGCTTTTGCCAGCCTCAGAAAAATCAATCGGAGCCAGAATATTTAAAAGATGGGATTTCATAATAAAACAAAATTGCAACATTGGGTTATGGGTGCGATGAAAAACGAATTAAAAAATGATTAAAATTTATGGAACTGCTCTTAAAACCCTTCCGGGATCGAAACTGTTACATCTTGGGTAAGAAATGCCGGCAGCAGCTTCCGAAGTGATAAAAATCCTTTTTAGTTCAAAAGAAATGACGCTACTTAAAGAAGCTTTTAACGATTTAGAAAAGAAACCGGCAGATATTTTAGATGGCCTGGATTATTAATGGAAAGTTGCCGGGTCTCAATCCAGGTAACATAATTTTTTTTGGAGGACTGAAACTAATCAGGCTAAGCCAGGTGAGGAATCTTTATCTCAATTGTGAAATTCTTATTTGCATTTTGGTTGATTTTGATTGATCCATCAGCCGCGGACAGCGACGTTGATTGTGTGAACTCCAACTTTTTTGAACAGGAATTTTAATAACAAAAAACAAAGACAGTAATAGTAAAGTTTGAGAAAATAAATATCTGCAGGTATATTTTTTTCACGGTGAAATATTTTTATGCGTTTAATATAAATGACCAGGAGAATTTATGCAAGCAAATTTATGGACACCAAGGTAAAATTGCTTCATCAGTCATTGAAAAAAAATAACAGGAATTAAATGTCAATTAAAATCCGGCCATATCAACACTTAAATTCGCGGCACAAATAAATCAAACCCATAATGTGTTATATTTGCGGTCACCGAATTTAATTTTTTATGACGGTTTTTATTATCATTGTCTTCATACTTGGATATATCGCAATAGCTTTCGAACATCCTTTAAAATTAGATAAAGCAGCCTCCGCCTTAATAACCGGTGCGCTTTGCTGGACACTGTATATCCTGAAAAGCGAGTCGCCTGAGAAGGTTACTGAGGAATTATTACATCACCTGGGAGATATTGCTTCCATTTTATTTTTTTTATTGGGCGCTATGACAATTGTGGAACTAATAGACAGGCATAACGGGTTTGACCTGATCACTCAAAAAATAACTACTACGAGTAAACGAACAGTCTTGATTATTATAACAATATTGACTTTCTTTTTATCAGCCCTGTTAGACAATTTAACCACCGCTATTGTAATGACATCGCTTATTTCAAAGATATTGGCCGACAAAGAGCACAGGCTATGGTTCGCCGGTATGATTGTAATTGCTGCTAATGCCGGCGGTGCCTGGTCGCCATTAGGGGATGTAACTACCACCATGCTTTGGATTGGCGGTCAAATAACCGCATTGAATATCATGAAGCAATTGATACTGCCCAGCATAGCAGTTTGTATCATTCCGGCTTTGATTATTTCGTACCGGTTTAAAGGGAAAAAAATTAGCCCAATTCCGCCATCAGAATGTACAGTTGAGGAAAAAAAGCATGGAAGAATAATTCTTTTTGCAGGGGTTGGCTTTTTAATTTTTGTCCCGGTATTTAAAACAATTACTCATCTTCCTCCTTTTATGGGAATGTTGCTGGCCCTTGGATTAATGTGGGTGATTACTACCTTTCTTCACAAAGACAAGA
>JBDTVX010000401.1:0-4694 GCA_040007015.1 Ferruginibacter sp.
AGTTTGCGCATCTTGGAAATAAATACTTCCATAATGATCAGCGTAACTACCGGAAATAAAATCGGGTGATCTTTTATATTATCCAATTCAAAAACAATAAAGCGTTGTTGCAGTAAATCCAGGTTCTCAGTAGCGTTCAATAAATAATCAAATTCTCCTCCTTTATAATATGGCCTGAGTACATAAAGAAAATTGGTCACATCAAAGTCTTTTTCCTTTACCTTATCCCGTTCGAGTATGGCCACGAATTCATTTTGCAGAAATTCATAAAATGAATTAAATCCTGGAAAGCAGGCAACATTTTTTGCCAAATGTTCGTAATACAATTGCAGTGCATTGGATAGGGCTACATATTCGCTTCTCCCAAATGTTTCATTGTCTTTTTTCCACAGTGCTAATAATAAAGTTTTAATACTTTCTTTTTTCTCAGTGTCCAACACATCGCCATCACCGATATAAAAAGGATTGAACCGGATCGGGTCTTTTTCAGAATAGGTGAAATAATACCCATTCACCATGTCACAAAGCCCCTTATAACTATGCCCCACATCCACGAGTACCACATGTGTCCCCTGTTCGTAGTAGCTTCTTACCATATGATTAGTAAAGAAACTTTTACCACTTCCGGATGGACCAAGGATAAATTTGTTACGGTTGGTACATATCCCTTTTTTAACCGGCTCGTCACTTATATCCACATGCACCGGCTTGCCGGTTAACCTATCTCCCAGGCGAATCCCTACCGGGCTTAAGGAACTACGATAGTTTGTTTCAAGATTCAAAAAACAAGTAGCCTGTTCTGCAAAAGTGTCAAACGTATCGTTCATCGGAAAATCAGCGCCGTTACCCGGTATGCCCGCCCAATGGATTTGCGGAGCCCCCGACAGCTCCTGCTTCGGTACCGCATCCATCTGGGCCAGGGCACTTGATACCAGGTTTTTTACATCCTTTAGTTTTTCTTTATCATCCGTCCAAACCAGGATATTGAAATGAGCTTTTACCGGAAGGCGTTGTTGGCTGATCGCTTCATTCAGAAAATCATTTGTTGCGTCTCTTGAGATTGCGTTCTCCCTGGAATAAGCCGATAAGGATTGCAGGCGAAGCCTTTTGCTTTCCAGTTTTGAAATAGTCTTTTGTGCATCTTCAATAAATATGTACTGGTTATAAATATGGCTGCAGGGCAACAGTTGTCCAAGTGTAGATGCAAAGCCGATACTGAACTTTGTTTTATCGGTTGAATACTTATCATAGTTGATTCTGGAGCCACATAAAGCAGGCAACTCATTTGCGTCTGCCAAAGTATATAACTGGCAATATTGATTACCAATGCGTATGCCTTCCTTGAATGAAATATCCTTGATAAGCAATTCCTCGCTCCTTTCGGATAAAAAACAATACCGTTCAATCAACCCTGCCATATCTTCCCTGCTTTGCAGTTCATCATCGGTTAAACGTTTCAGCACAATAAAACCACTATCTTCCAAAATGCGTTTGAACTGGCCGCAACTACCCAGGAAATCCTGAATGAGTTGGGGCTTTAAAGTTTCTTCAGGCACAATAGAATTACGCAGCAAGGTGGAAAACAAAGAACTGGAGGTCTTACGGTTAGCCGGTTTTTTTGTCAGCATTATATAACAGCGATGATCAAAAAAGGGCCGCTCATTAAAAAACCGTTCGCTGCTCCTGGAAAGAAAACTGGTATCCTCCTTTGTAAAATCAGGCTGGTATTTGCTGTCTAAAAACCAATCCTGTTTGTGAAATACAGACTGCTTAGGCAACACCTTAACCGCTTTTATCCATGCCTGGTGAAAGGCCTCATATTCCTGGTCTGATAGCGTGAATATCTCCGGTAATGTTACTTCATATACAACAGTTACATCACCCATCTTCGATAAGATACAATCCTGTTCCACACCTTTAATGGGTAGTATATTTTCCATTTTTCTTTCCATCGCAAAATTGTTTTCTTGAATTTGCTTTTACTGTATCCGGTATATTTTGTTTGGCCAGTTTTTTCATCATGCCATATTCGCCATAAGTGTTGCTTAACCGGTAGATATAAATGAATAATAAAGTGCCGGCAATTGCTATAATTCCCAGGCAAATGAATGTGTTCAATCCAATAATGTACATAATGGCAAATAGTATCAATAAACCAATCAATCCGCCGCCGAGATACCAGATATACTGTGCTTTGAGGCCGCGGAACTCAATGCTTTTATTAATGCCTTTGTTGATTTGATATACACTATTTGCCATGATGAATAAAGTTTTGACTTAAGGTTAAACACCAAAAAAGCTCTTAATAACGGTGGCCACTACAACTAAAAAAACACAGCTTCCAAACCAGGCAGCCGCAACTTTCCCGGTATCCGGGTCACCTGCATTCCATTTTTGGTAAACTTTTACTGCACCAATCAGCCCGAGAATGGCGCCTACGGCGTACATTAAATTTGTGCCGGCGGCAAAGTAGCTACGTACTTTTGTGTTTGCCTCATTAATGCCCGCATTTGCATCCTGCGCGTAATTTACAAGCATAGAAAAATTTGCGATAGCCAACAGGAGCATTTTTTGCATTTCTCTTTTCCACATAATCGATTTCCTCATTTTCATAATCATATTTTTTTAAAAGTAAAAAAACTCCACACACCTCATTTTATCCAAAGCGCACTTACCTCATCCGCACTGAGATGTATGGAGCAATAATTTTCACATGCTTCAATAATAAAGTCGTTGATCCTTTCTTTGTGAATGCTATCTTTTAATGCTGATTGCTGCTGCAATTGGAGTTGCAGTGATAGCAGTAATTCTTCCCTCGGGAAATTCCTCGCGGCTCCGGTCTTTATAAGGGACTGTATATTTAAAAGTAGTTCCGGGAGAGAAGTATTTTCATCTTCTTTCTTTGAAATATGCTCTATAATTTCAACACCATTTTGTTCTAATGAGAATTTGCGGCTTACTGAAGATGAATTAAAGCTACTTTTAAATTTTAGAAACTGGCTTTGCAGATCATTGCGATAATACACGATCAGCACAAAACCATAATAAATAGGTACAATAATAGTTATGGCATATAAATAGCTTGCCCAGCTGATATTGTTTAACATACTTCACATTTTTCAAATTCACAAAAAACAATACTTGCCTCTTTTACTCAATTTTTTATATCGCTACATTTAATTATGTAGCTACCTGCCGGAATAATTTAAATATATTGGTTATTGAAAAACTTATTGATAATAGTGCAAATAATATCAAACTAGCTAAAGGAACTGTTTGATAAAATGTGCCATAATTATAATGATCCTTGTCATTGTAGAAAAAAAGAAACAAGGAAAGGCTAAGCAAAATAATACCGACGATATTAAAGCAAGGCTCAATAAGATAATTGAATTTTCCTCTATATTTATAACTACTGAATAATAATATTGCCACTCCAGCTGCTCCAAAAATGGAATGTATACTGCCATGAGGCAACCCTAATAAAATATACAATAAATAAAAGCCTCCCAGGTGCTGACCACTAATAATAATAATTAGAAATGATATACTTAATGTTATTGGATGAGTAATTATTTTAATTAATTTCATAATATACTTTTTTATTTACATGGTCCGTTACTATCGCCCGCAAAGCCTTTTACACCAGGAATAGTAACATTTTGTGATTCAGGATTAGTCGCTTCTTCTTTAAGGGCTTTTAATTTTATATATAAACCTTGTGGAGTATTGCTGCCATCGGGAACGCTATCACCAGGTATGCTATACTTTGGAATGTTTAACTGATTTGCGCCACGTTGATAATTAAATACATCCAAGGCAAAATCGGTGCAATTAGAGTTTGCAATATCATACTTGATAACGTTGGCTAAAACCTGGATATGATCCAGCGTTTTTTGAAATTTATCAGGTGTTAAATTCATTGATAAAGATCCATTATATTCATGGCTGGCATTATCTACAAATTTTCCATCGGAGGGTAGGGTTGTTAAAACTTTCCAACCTTCTGCTGGATAGAAGCCAATGTTCTGCTGAACAGACTGATTACCGTTTGTTTTTGTAATTTGAAGGAAAGTATGACCTGGTGATCCATTATCAGTACTAAAAAAGATAGTTGGGTCAGTGTCAACGGGGATATCAGTCAGAATTTTTATTGTGCAAGTTGCTCCGGCATCAGCAATATTACCGAAACATTTTAAGTATTTGCTTACATCAATTGCCGGTAAATCCTCTGGCTCAAAATCGATATGCACCGGATTTTGTATAGTTGGGCTTCCCCCATTCCCTCCGGAGCCACCGGGGGTGCTGTTATCGTAATCACCTCCGGAATTCCCGCCTGATCCACCGCCACCACCACCACCTCCCTCGTATATGTTGCTTTCCCAAAACATTGATTGTATATTATACCAGTCGTTGTATGACCATCCGTCTCCACCCGGCGGGTAAGATGAAGTTATAACAACCTCCGGAAGATCTACATATGGGCTTGGCACTACGAGCGGCTTTCCATGCACATTTTTATCGGTAGGGTGAAAAGATTCTATATAACCCTTTGTTATTAGTGAATTTGTAGTGAGATTTCGGGATAGTGAATAAATTAAAATTTTACCATTAAATTCCAACCTGGATTTTGATGTATTATCATTCTTATTTTTAGTAAGATTTACAATCTTACCCATTGAAAAAGACTGATT
>JBDTVX010000402.1:0-4688 GCA_040007015.1 Ferruginibacter sp.
TAATCTCCGTGGTCCTTATCTGTAAAGGGTTTCATAGTTTTCTTGCAGACACTAAGTAGCGTTTGCAAGAAAACTATGATATCCTTTGCAGTTAAGCAAAAAGAGGTTTTTACTTTGCGCTGTATCTACATAATCGGATTGTTTTTTTTATGTATGGTTCGAAGGGAATTCCAACAGGAAATCAAACAGGTTTGTTTTATTGGGAACCTTCATTTTTTTTCTCAACCGGTAGCGGCTTGTACTTACTCCGCGAACAGATATTTTCAAATGCTTGGCAATATCTTTACTGCCTAAATTCATCTGTAAATAGGCGCAAAGTTTAAGTTCGCTGGGTGTTAAAGCAGGGTAACTTTTTTTAAGTGATTTTAAAAAGTCGAGGTGTACGGAATCAAAATGAGTTGCAAACTGTTGCCATTCCTCATCCATATTATCTTCATCTTTTATTACCCGGATCAGTTTTTTAAAATTATCAGTCCCAATTTCACCGTTGGGTGTTTTCTTTAACCGGTTAAGTTCTTCTTTAACTTTTGAAAGCACATCTCCTTTTTGAACAAGGTGCATGGCAACAGAAGCCAGTTCGGTATTTTTTACCTGCAATTCCGACTGTAATTTCTCATTCTTTAATGCGATTATTTCTTTTTCTGATTTTTCAAGTTCTAACTGGTGCTTGATCTGGAGATTTCTTTGTTGTTCTTCATGCTTCTTTTTTTGGTTGAGAAATATTTTCTTGAGCCTGGTGTAAAAAAGATAATTAAATACTACAAATAATATCGCGTAAAAAAAGTAAGCAATAGTTGATTTATACCAGGGCGGTAATACGTTGACAATATAACTGGTTATTTTAGATTCTTTACCCAAATTGGTTTTTGCTTTCACCTGGAAAGTATAATTGCCGCCGGATAAATTCGTATAATCCTTTTCTGTTTTTTTAGACCATTCGGACCATTTTTCATCATAACCCTGTAAAAGGTAACTGAATTCCACGCTATTATAATGTTCATACAACGGCGAAGAAAATTCAAAATGCAATGAGTTCCAATTGCTGGAAATACGCGGAATTGTTCCTGTTACCTGCGCCATCAATTCGTTTACCTGCCCAAAATATCCACCAAACAATAAGCTGTCAGACTTTCCGAAAGCTTTTACTGTGTTTATTTTTACTTCGATATTGCTATTATTTATTTTTTTGTAGTTCTCATAATTTATATGATAAAAACCTTTCTCCGCGCCCACAAAAATATTTTTGCTGTCATATGGATAAATGTGTTCAAATCCTGCAACCATTTTTCCATCGAGTTCTGGAAAATAAATAATTTCAGGTTGCTGAAAAGAATAATCCACTACACCAAGATTTTTATTTTCAATAAACCATATGTTCCCGGTAGAATCTTCTTTAAGGTGCCGGATATTCCGGTGACCAAAATTATTTTTAAAAATTTCGCTGAATTCAAACTTATCTGTAGAAGCATTGTATTCATAAACTCCATTGATGGTGGCAACAACGACCCTGTTTTTTATTTTAAATAAATGGTTATTGTACGAAGAAGGCAATCCGTTTACATCTGTATAAATTTTGGATACAGGATTACCGGTATCGCTGATATCAATTTTAAAAACCCCCCGTTGCGGATCTGCTACCCAAATAAAATTCTTATTATCAATTTCTACGAATTGCGATGACTGGATAAAACCGGGTAAATTACTTTTTACAATAAAACCATTATGCTCATATTTTAGAAAACTCAATCCCTTTGCCGTACCTGCAACAATTAAAGAGGACGGATAATGATTATCCAGCGGCAAAAATGTCCAATACGTCTCGCTATTGGCGCTGATTGGAACTGCATTCCCATTGAGGATTTTAAAAAATCCATCATGATGTCCCAATAACAATTTATCATTCACCTCTGTTAGTCCAAATGATGAGCCTGCCGTATTTGGTATTGCCTCAAATGTGCCTTTTACAAAACTGATATCTTTTTCCCGCGTAAGCGGTAATTGATATACTCCGTTTGATGTGCCTACATAAAGCATATTTTGAAATACTAAAGACGTATATCCCTCTCCCTCATTAAGATTTTCAGGATAAATATGTTTTATTTCATTATTGATTGCTATAAAATCGATGCCATTATCCAGGCCGAGCCAAAGGTTCTTGTGACTATCTACAAAAAGATATAAAATGTTATTCAATTGCAGACCTTCTTTCCTGGACAGGTTTTGGATGATATCTCCCTTTTTATCTATGATGTAACAACCCTGGAGGTTGGTGCCTACCGCAAGCCAGTCTTTTGAAATGGGCGTGGCCGTTAAAATACGCTGATTTTTAAAAGGGTTTGTTTTTTTGAATTCAAACCTGGATATTTCATTTCCTGATAAAATAAAAAATCCGGAGTTTACAGTTGTTACAAATGTACTATCCTCACCAAAGGGAAACATGGTGGTAACCAGGAATCCACCGGGGAACGAGTGCTCTCTGATAAAAGGTTGCCAAATCCCTTTCTTAAATTCCAGCAAGCCGGTTTTGGAATCCTGTGCAAATAAGCGATTATTCGCTTTTCCAAGAAACTGCCATGCATTTATTGCAGGGTATACCGTAATAGTGTTATTGGCAAAACGAATGATATGATCCCTTGATCTGAAAAAAATATCATTTCCAAAAGCGATGGTCTCCCAAAACCCTGTAATGATGGTTTTTTCAGGTAGTAAATATTTTAGCGAGGTATAAATTAGTTTGCCATTGGTTGCCGGACTGAAATATCCAATGTCGGCCTGGCTCCCCGCATAAATTTTATTATCACTCCCAATGGCTATGGACCTTATAGCCATTTTATTTGGCAGGGGATATATTTTCCAATAAGAACCATCAAAACTGAGTAACCCTTCGTAATTCGCAAAATACATTATTTCATTCTTATCCTGGGTTATGCACCGGTTTTGAGTGCCGGCATTATAAATATTTTTTGTGTAGTTAACGATGTCTGGTATGCCAATGGTATTTTGACTGAAGGATTTGGTAACAATAAACACTGTCGCAAGCAATAGCAAATAATTCCTCATTTGGCAGTAATTTCTTCGTGAAAATAGGGAAAATTTTCAAGATTGAATGAATTGCTGAACTGAAGTATAATTGACGTATTCCTAACTTTTTTCTTTTCCTTTTTTTGTTCCATGGTGTAGTATTGGTGTAGTTTATTTGTTTATAAATATTTGACTTATGGATAGTTTTACATTGGTTACCTTACCTGTTAAATAGCCAGGTAAGCAACAACGATTGTTCAACATTCACAAAATCAGAAATCTAACAATGAAAAAAATTAATGCCAGGTCACTCCTGTTTTCAGGCGCATTGATCTTTATGAGTTTAACTGTATCATCGCAACAAAAAGTGGGTGTTTTTGATGGGCATACTGACGTGGGTATCAATGTAAAGAAAGGTTCCGCTACTTACATCCCCGGTAGCGGGCAATATGTAATTTCCGGTGCCGGGTATAATATTTGGAACGATCACGATGAATTTCATTTTGTATGGAAAAAGATAAAGGGCGATTTTATTCTGTATGCAAAAGCCGAATTTGTTGGCGGCTGGGTAGATTATCACAGGAAAGTGGGCTGGATGGTTCGCAAAACACTGGATGGAAAATCGCCTCACGTAAATGCAGTTGAACATGGCGATGGTTTAACATCGCTTCAATTCAGGCGGACCGCTGGGGCCGTTACTGAAGAAATTAAATTAAAAATTACCAAAGCAAACATTATTCAACTGGAAAGAAAGGGGTCTGCTTACACTGTGCGGATGGCAAAATTTGGCGAGCCATTTACTACTGCTGAAGTTGCCGATATTGACCTGGGCGATGAAGTATATGTGGGGCTATTTGTTGGTTCCCACAACGCGGATGTATTGGAAACCGGGATATTCAGGGATATCCGGATTACAGTTCCATTTAACGGGGAAGCAGATAACCGTACCCAAATGAAACTCGGCAGCAATCTTGAGTTGATGGATGTAGCAAGCGGGAACCGAGAAATTATTTATACGGTACCTTATTCAATCCAGGCCCCCAACTGGAACAAAGATGGCAAGAGCCTGATCTTTAATGGCAGTGACGGATTAATCTATCATTTCGATTTGAAAAGCAGGGTTGCAAAGCTGATCAATACAGGGAATATAAAATCTAATAATAATGACCATGTAATTTCTTTTGATGGTAAAATGCTGGGACTGAGCAATTCCGTTAAAGAATCAGGTGGCTCAATAATTTACACAGTGCCCATAACCGGGGGCATACCTAAACAAATTACACCTAAGGGGCCCTCTTACCTGCATGGATGGTCTCCCGATGGAAAGAGCCTGGTTTTTTGCGGGGAAAGAAATGGCGAATACGATGTATATAAAGTTCCGGCGGATGGCGGCCCGGAAGTAAAATTAACAGATTCAAAAGGATTGGATGACGGACCGGAATATTCTCCTGATGGAAAATATATTTATTTCAATTCGGTACGCTCCGGGTTAATGCAAATCTGGCGCATGAAGCCGGATGGCACGGAACAGGAGCAGGTAACTACAGATGATTACAATAATTGGTTTGCACATATTTCCCCGGATGGCACAGGAATGGTGTTCCTGTCATTCCTTAAAGAAGAGGTCGTGCCCGGAATGCATCCGCCTTATAAACATGTTTACATTC
>JBDTVX010000403.1:0-4674 GCA_040007015.1 Ferruginibacter sp.
CTTTTAGAACGCTTATCAGTTCTCAATTACAGAGTTTTCTTGCAGACACTAAATATTTTCAATATTTTGTAGCTCAAAACAGCAGAAATCAGAACTTATAATTTCAAAAATATGAGCTACAAATGACTAATAAAGGAGCAGCAGGGTTTTCTACTTCGCTTTTTCAGAATTACTCACAAACGCCAAATACTTACTATCAGGCGACCATGATGCCACATTGATGGTGCCCTGGCCGCCATACAAATGTGCAACAACTTTTGGAGCCCCGGGTGAAGTGAGTTTCATGACACGCAACATCACTTCTTTATAAGACGGATGGGCATCAGGATCGATGTCGGGCGGAAATGAAATAAACACCATTGATTTTCCATCAGGCGAAATATGCGGGAACCAGTTGTGATATTCATCAAAGGTCAATTGTTGCTTTTCTGATCCGTCTGGTTTCATGCGCCAGATCTGCATCGTTCCTGAGGCATTGGCATTATAGTAAATGTATTTTCCATCCGGCGAGTATTCCGGTCCATCCACGTGGCCGGAAGTATTAGAAGTAAGGTCAGTTTCTTTCCCGTCTTTTAAAGATACTTTATAGATGTTATAAATTTTACTGCCGTTGCGCTGCGCCACGATAGCAAGCTCTTTGCCGTCGGGATTCCATCCGTGCAGGTACGAGGGCGTGTTTGCAGTAATTAACCTGGGCTCACCACCGGATAATGGAAGGGTATAAACCGTGGAACCTCCCCCGGGCATACCTTCCCTGTGATTGCTAATGGCAAGCATTTTTCCATCGAAAGAAATTACATGATCATTATTATTTTTGGATATTGTGCCCGTATTTAATTTTTCAGGACTTCCGCCAGACACCGGGATAGTGTACAGCGAGCCTCCTTCATTAAAGAGTAAATGTTTTCCGTCCGGCATCCAGTTAGGCGCTTCAAATCTTCCCGGGCCTTCATGAATGATCATGCGGTTTCCATCAGCGATGCTGAGTATTTCCAGTCTGCTCCCAAGTACATCATTCCCTGTTTTATTTGTTACATGAGGATTTGATGTATAAGGATTCATCACGGGTTTATCGATACGTACATTCCAAACTTTTGCATGGGCAATTGCATTTGAATCATGCGACAGGATATATATCCCGGCCAGCACATCATCTTTCATATCGTCCATAATGTGCGACCCGACCAGTTGAAGTGGTTCACCAATATGTGCGATCTTCATCGTTACCAATTTCCCGATACGTGTAAGCTGTACCGTTTGACCGCCTTTTTTTGAAAAGAAAAGTTCGTCCTCCGGGTCACGCATAAACATACCACGGTAAGGTCTCCATTGCAGTACGATCAGCCCGTCAATATGTTTACAGGAATTGATACTCGCAGCGCCTTCATCCAAAGATTCCCTGATCATCCAACCTGCCTTTCGGTGACCCGCGGCCCCTACGGTGTCTCCTGTAAATTCAAAATCCGCAGTAAGGATAAAATCGCCAGTGAGTTTTTTATACGCGAAATGAAATTCATCCCGGTTAAACCAAATGTTAGAACCGCCACCTGTCATATTATAAACCTGCGCTTCCTGGTCATAACTGGCATTGCCTATCAATTTTGGATTACCGATGTCTGCATGATTTTCAAAAATGCCTACCGGTTGTTGGGCAAAACCATCGCTCAATACAAGGATGCAACTTAGCAGCAGGAGAGCGCCAGGATTCAGCGCTAATCGGATGGATGATTTCAATCTCATATTTTATCGTTTTTAAAATAATTTTCGAAAAGCCGGGAAATTGCGAATTCGCCTTTGCAGGAATAACCTTAAAATCTGATCCCGGACCTATACCAACAAAAATAAAATGAAATTGGCTGAATGCGCTTTTTAATCATACACCTATTTTACGCCATCCAATAAAAAATGCTCCGTCTTTTCATTTTGAGCACGTCAATCATACACCAACAGGGCCTGCTCTTTCTTTGGGCATATTGCTGCTTATAAGGTTTTGCCGGCTTGCGTTTCTTTTTCTTAAATTATTGCCTGCCCCCTAAAATACTGCTCTTAATTTTAGTATCCTGGAATCATTTAATTATATAATAAAGTTTTCGTCGGGCCTTGTTTATTAAAACCCTTAAACTTTTCCGGAACAAAATTATTGCGGAACGTGCCCGGGGAAAAAAGCTTTCTCAAAAATCATTGTCTTCTTTTCAATTTTTCAATGAAACAGTTTTTGCGTTGCAATGAAGTATAAAAATATTGCTTCCTGGCCGGGTGGTGTAGTATTGATGTAGTATTTTAACTTGAAACAACATTATTGTTCTATAATTTTGATTGTTATTATCGATACTGTGAAAATGGCAATTGCCTGTTGACCTCAACTTAATTTTTAAAAAACGCGATATGAAATCTATTGCCACGCTGTTACTTTTATTTTTTTATCAAATGATTTATAGCCAGGATGTACACACCGGTATCTTCGATAAAAGTGGTGATATTGGAAAACCGAAAAATGCAGGATCTGCCCGTTATGACGAATCATCCCAATCTTATTATCTCAAAGGCTCAGGGAATAATATCTGGTTTAACCGGGATGAATTTCAATATTTATACAAAAAAATAAATGGCGATTTTATCCTTACTGCAAATTTTTCCTTCCTCGGCGAAAAAGGAAATGGCCACAGAAAAATGGGCTGGATGATCAGGGAATCCCTGGATGAAGCGGCCGCGAGCTATAACGCTGTAACCCACGGCGATGGCCTTGCTGTGTTACAATGGCGTCCGTTAAGAGGTGCTTATATGAGGGATCCCCAGGAGGAAATATTTTTTGCAAAAAAAATAGTTTTTCAAACAATACAGTTGGAGCGTATTGGCAAAACGATAACTATGCGGGTTGCCAACTGGGGCGAGCCATTACAGGATGTGGGCGCTACAGACATGTTTAGTATGAAAGATTCTGTATTTGTTGGATTGTATATATGCTCCCATGATTCCGACAAAATAGAAGAAGCCAGGATGTGGAATGTACGTATTGATAAGCCGGTTAATAATAAATACAGTCCAAACCCCCAAACTGTGCTGCCACCCGAACCCGGCGTTTTGGGATGCAGGATGGAAATAATAAATGTATTCAATGGCGAACGAAAGGTGATTCATGAATCAACCGGCAAATTTGAGGCGCCCAACTGGATGCCCGACGGGAAAAAACTTTTGTTCAATGAAAAGGGATCCCTGTATACAATACCGGTTGAAGGTGGAACCCCGGAAAAAATAAATACGGGAACCCTGGACAACAACAATAATGATCATGGTATTTCTTTCAATGGTAAAATGCTTGCGATCAGTCATCAGCGCGCCGGTTTACCTGGCGGCGGGTCTACCGTATATGTGCTTCCAATTACTGGCGGAGAACCCAAATTGATTACCCAGCAAACGCCTTCATACTGGCATGGCTGGGCCCCTAATGGAAAGGAGGTTACCGTGGTGGGTCAAAGGGACGGTAGCAAAATTTACAATATTTATAAGGTTTCAATTGATAATGGAGTTGAAACTGCTTTGACAAATAATACTTCCGGTCATGTGGACGGACCTGAATATTCGCCTGACGGAAAATTTATTTATTATAATGCAAACCCAACCGGCACAATGCAGATCTGGCGGATGAAAGCCGACGGATCGGAAAGTGAACAGCTTACATTTGATGAGCGACATAATTGGTTCCCACATATTTCGCCGGATGGAAAATGGATGGTTTATATTTCTTTTCCAAATGATATAGAACCAAATGGCCATCCATCTTATAAAAAAGTAACCTTAAACCTAATGCCGGTTGCAGGAGGTGCGCCCCGTGTAATTGCATATTTATATGGCGGCCAGGGAACAATCAATGTCAATTCGTGGTCGCCGGATAGTAAACATATTGCCTTTGTAAGTAATTCTGAAAAATCGCAATAGGAAGAAATAAATACACATTTATCAACCACCGACGCGGCTGATAGCCGCCGTCGGGGTTGTAACCGCGCACCCCCCGTCAGCAGTTTTAAACCCTGCCGTAGGTGATTGGTTTTGGCCACTTGGTAATTATGAGACATTTCCGAAAATCATTTTTAAAGAGCTTCTTAGTATAGATCAAATTCATTAAATATCGTTTTTGGTTTTGGTAATTAGCAATAATCTGCACCTGCTGTGTTTACAGTGGGTGCTTTTCTTGTTAATACAATAATCAATCTTTTGTTCGCAATGAAACAAAAATAGTATACATCCTGCCAGCTTAACCTTTGTTAAGTCTGGAAGCGGAACGAACAAATATTTTTTGGCTTATCTCAAGTCTGAAGTAAAAGTATTATAGCGGCGAAATGCGGTAAAATTTTTCATCGCCGGCCTGTATGATTTTCATTCAACAAAGTATTATTTGTAATAAAATAAAAGCAAACCGGCAGGTTTTATATTGTTTATTTTCCTGAAGTAAGAAAGGTGTAGTGATATGGTGAAATTCCGGATTTCAGTATTATGTGGTGTAGTATTGATGTAGTCATTTATGCTGTATACCCCTTGTGTGCAGGCTATATTTGTGAGGTTCAGTCTAACAAAAACGATTACTTAATAAAATTTTATCACCATTAATAAAATTTTTTTTATGAAAAAATTTAAACTGCTTATGAAGGTCCTCTTTCTATTTGGTGCGATATTTTT
>JBDTVX010000404.1:0-4639 GCA_040007015.1 Ferruginibacter sp.
AATGATGCAGGAAAACATGCGGAGAGCTGGAGCCTGCCGGGGTACATATACCGGTTGTTTGGCACAGTAAGATCTTACTACGACAAGGATTTCTTAATCAAGAATTCTTTTTTTAAAAAGGGCATTGGCGTTATCCCGCTGAAAGGCTATGGCTGGCTGAATTTTTTCCTCGACAGTAAGGCGAAAAAGGACATGTTTGTATTGGGAGCGAAGGCTGCCACTCAATTTCTCGAAGATTTTAAGTGGGACGAATATAAAACGGCCAGGTTAATCATGGAAAAGAATTTAAAAGAAAAGGACCAACCGGTTATGCCAAACAATAAACAATTATAATCAGTAATACACCCAATCATGCAAGTAACCTACTTTGATAACTGGCTATTGTTTACCATTATATTTGGTTTATTCCTCACGCTAACTTTTATTATGATGAGGCAAAGCCGCAACTTTTACACAAAAGATGTTGTGGTGAGAAAGTTTACCATGATGGAACTGGAAGTGCCCGCTACTGCCAGGGAATTAGTGAATCTTATTAAAGGATTGTACCTTCTTCCACCGGCGCAGTCTAAAAAATCGATCAATGCTCTCAGGGCGCAATTGAAGCTTGATTTTTTGTTTATGCCACTGGCCTACGGATCCATTTTCTTATTGAATTGGAAAGTGGCTTTTAAGATGCAGCTTCAAATAGGCCATTATGTGTTTTTAGCTTTTGCTTTTCTCCAGTTGGTTGCATGGATCTGTGATATCATTGAAAATATTTATCTCCTGGGAAAGATCGAACCGGAACCAAAAATGACATCTGACAAGAATCATAAAAATTATTTAAGAATGGAAGCGGTAAAATGGGGAATTTCGCTAACCGCTACTGTATGCGCTGTCAGTGCTGTTTTTTATTTTTGGCTGACCGGTAATTTTAGTTCCGGTTCGTTTTATTATTTGTTAATTATGCTGGGTGAATTAGTAATCTTTTTTATGGCGGTAAAAGTTTTTTCCAAAGCACGGGTTTGATGGTTGGTGGTTGATGGTTGATGGTTGGTGAAGCGCGTGGAAAATAAATATACCGAAAAGCGAATAATCATCCACGTTAGTTTCCACCTTAATTATTATTACGATATCCAATTCTTATTCGTTTGCAAACCGTAACACACCAAACAATGGATCAAAATTTTGCCTGGTTTAATTTATCAATCAGTTCATCAATAAAGGCTGATTGAAATGTATTTAATTTTTGTTTTGCTTCATCTGCAAAAAACCACTGCCCTTTATCTATTTCAGGAAAATCTTTCAACTGCCCGGATTTCGGCGGCCATTCCATTTGAAAGGTGTTACTTTTTATCGTGCCCGGATCAATATCCTTTTCTGCCGCCCAGGCGTACACTATCTTACCCCCTTTTTGCTTTATTGCGGTTAGCTCTAAAAATGGGCCGTTACATTTTATTCCGGTTTCTTCTTCCAATTCTCTTTTAGCCGCATCCAGTGGTTCTTCTTCATCCGTGAATTCGCCTTTTGGAATAGACCAGGCGCCGGTATCCCTATTCTTCCAAAGCGGGCCTCCCGGGTGAACCAGGTAAAACTCCACCCCATTTTTCTTTTGACGGTATAAAAGAATTCCAGCACTCTTCCTTGTCATAATTTTTTGTCTGAACCGCTGATTAAACTGATAAACTGATTTATTAAGCTTACAATCTACGAAATTCAAATCACCCGGGAAATTCAAATCCAGCCAATCAAAAAGATCAGGTGCAATCAGCGGTTCAGATAATTGTCTCTTTATAAAATATTCCGCCGTTAATAAATTTTCTTATAAAGTTTAGTATATTTAATTTCTACTTACAAATAATAAATATTGCCTGCATGAAAAAAGACCCCATTCAAAACATTGCTGTTTCGCATAATCAAAGCGAAGAAACGGCCGGTACCACAATTACAAACTCACCCATCCACCGCCGCAAATTTATCAAAGATGCTGCAACTGCTGCTGTGGCTTTTACGATTCTTCCGCGGTATGTGCTTGGCGGAAAAAACTTTGTTGCGCCCAGTGATAAAATTACCCTGGCCTACATCGGTGTGGGCACACAGGGCATCCGGGAATTATTGCCCCTGCTGGCTAACCAGCAATTCCAGGTAACTGCCGTTTGCGATCCTAATAAAGATGCGGTTGGATACAAAGACTGGTCGAAGGACGGGTTAAGAAATGAAATACGCAATACTATCAAAAACCCTGACTGGAGTTCCGGCGGCGATAACATGGTACCGGGCGGAAGGGACAACGGGAAGTCGATCGTTGATACCTATTATGCAAACGTGCACCCTGAACTTCAATTTAAGGGTTGCAATGCCTATGCGGATTTTCGTGAATTGCTTGAAAAAGAAAAAGACCTGAATGCGGTTAAAATAATGACGCCCGATCATCTTCATGGGCTATTTTCGATGGCTGCGATAAAAAGGGGCAAGCATGTGTTGGTGCACAAACCTATCTCCAACAGGCTGATAGAAGGCAAGAAGGTAATTGCAATGGCGCGCGGGAGCAAGGTTATAACACATTTGATCCCCTGGGATTCAAACGGATCTATGGAAACCGTGATGACATGGATAAATGCAGGAGCCATTGGAACGCTTGCAGAAGTGCATAACTGGACGAACCGCCCTGTATGGCCGCAATATCCAACAATACCGGTCGATACACCGCCCGTTCCTGCGGGCCTCGACTGGGACCTGTGGCTTGGTCCGGAGGCCAACCGCGCCTATCATCCAAATTATACAAATATGGTGTTCAGGGGATGGTACGATTTCGGCGGAGGATCCATGGCCGATATGGGACATTACAGCCTGTGGACCGTTTTTAACGCATTGCAATTAAAGGGTCCCACTATTATTGAACCAACCAGGAGCCACGTTTGCGCGATGCACGATCCGGTGCCATTCAGGATAAATAATGACTTCTCATTTCCCATGGCCAGTTCGGTGCGTTTTAAGTATCCTGCAAACGGATCCAGGCCGGCGGTTGATCTTTGCTGGTACGATGGCGGCATGAGGCCCCCGATTCCTGCGGAACTGCTGGAAAACAATAAAGAACTGCCGCCTGAAGGGATGATGTTTGTGGGCAGTAAGGGCAAAATACTTGCAGGTTTCAACGTACAAAATCCACAACTTATTTCCGGCGATAAATCAGCAGCGCCGGCCCCTGCCACTACGGATACGCGCAGCCAGGTACAGCAGACTTCGGAAGCCTTGCCATTATTTGTTGATGCCTGTAAAACCGGCAAGCAGTATCCCGGCAATTTTATGGAAGCGGAACATATAACAGAAGCGGTAAATTTATACGCTGCGGCATTAAGAAGCGGCCGCTTATTAAAATACGATTCAGCAACCCAGGCAATAACAAATGTACCGGATGCAAATAAATACCTGAACCGTGAATACAGATCAGGATGGGACCCTGCAACAATATAAATCCATTGGCCTAACTCATAAATAATTCATTATGCAAAAAATAAACAGGAGGGCATTTATTGGTAAATCCGCAATGGGCTTTGGCAGCGCATTGGCAATATCACAGCTTCCCGGGTTGCTGAGCGCACAGGGCTTACCGGGAGCCAACAATATTTCTATCGGCTTCCAATCATTTACCATCAGGGATATGCTGGGGAAAGATTTTACCGGCACCTTAAAAACGATGGCAGGATTTGGCTATCAGCTTATTGAAATGTGTTCGCCCGCCGGGTATGCCGATTTGGGGTTTGGCTTTTTGGTAGATAAAAAAACGTCCGACATAAAAAGTATGATCACTGATGCTGGGCTTAGTTGCCCAAGCTGTCATTTTGGTTCTGGAGAGCTTACGGACAGCGCCAAACTGGATGACCGGATTAAATTTGCACAGGACCTTGGTCTTACACAAATGATATGCTCTACTTTTTGGCTGCCCAAGACTGCTACGATAAAAGATTATGATGATGCAGCGGATAAACTCAACAAAGCTGCTGAACAGATAAAAAAGGCGGGCATGCAGGCAGGTTTTCATAACCATGATATGGAGTTTGCAATGCTGGAAGGCCAGCTTATTTACGATGCACTAATGAGCCGGTTTGACCCCGACCTGGTGAAGATGCAGTTCCAGACACAGGTGATCACCCTTGGTTATAAGGCGGCTACCTACTTTACAAAATACCCGGGCAGGTTTATTTCGGCACACCTGTCGGATTGGACCGCGGATAAAAAAGAAGTGCCGGTTGGCCAGGGAAGGATCGACTGGAAAGAATTCTTCGCCGCGGCTAAAACGGGTGGTGTAAAAAACTTTTTTGTAGAGATGGGTTTTGATAAGTTTAAGGATAGCGCTGCTTATATCAGGGGGCTTTGAAATCAAATGAGCTAATGTGCTAATTTGCTAATATGCTAATGTTCTAATGTGCTAATGTGCTAATGAAATACAAATGTGCGGAAATGGATTGAATGTTCATGGCGGATACATGATCGAAAAAAAACGAAACCCCGCTATCCATTTTTGTCGTGTTAGTTACATAAAGTAATGATTTAAAGGTAACATACCAGTATAAAACCCGGCGCGAAGGCATTCTTACTTTTTAATTATTAATTCAGAACTCCTGACCTGCGCCTCAAATAAATGTTTTTTTTCGCAAAC
>JBDTVX010000405.1:0-4637 GCA_040007015.1 Ferruginibacter sp.
TCCATATTGGGTATAAATTGAATGCCGGTGGTAGTATTATACGCCGGATCAGTTAAACCCAAAGCCGCTGCCTGTAATAATCCTAAAGAACTGAATTTGCTGCTATTCCTGTCTGTTGTGGGAACAGCCATATTCAATCGCAACATATCACCTCCATTGGGTAAAAAGTTATTTATAAATGGCTTTCCCTTTGCCAGTGGATTACCATTTTTCCCCACAGCTAGCTGGTAAGGGCTCAGGTTAGGAACGCCTGTGTGAAAAATCGGGTATAGATCTACCGACCGGGGAGAAGCTTTGGCCGGTAATAGCAGGGTGCCAAAAATAGCATCATCCAATGCGGTGCCTGTTAATGCAGAACTGCCTTTTAAGCTAAATAAACCATCCTGGCCGTTTCCAAAACCAAAAGCGCCCAATGAATTTTTTTGGATCCGCAAAGGCTTTAATGCAGGGATAGCCCCACCAAACTTGGCATCATCCATATAAAGAGCTAGTTCAGGATTGTAAAAAAACTTTCCAAATATTGCAAGCTTGGATAAATCCTCATAAGGAGTTAACGAATTCCAATAGTCTTTATATCCTACTGGCACTACGGCTTCGTTGGTAAGCGGCATACCTAATCTTGAAACCTGTACCCATGGACCCGCATAATATTCTTTTACAAAATCTGATTCATTAGGATTACGTTGCTCAGCATCCATGTTATCTTCATTCGCGCTTGAACCCTCCATTTTAAAATTGGGATTTTTCCCATTATTCAATATGGTAATTTGCCGGCGGCTTGCACTTGCCCACACACCTATCACGTAATTTGGATCCAGGATACCGGCGCTCTGGCTGGCAGGTTTATGATCCTTTTGCAAAGTAGCAATATCGATCTGCAAAGCGATGGTAGAAACATTGAGGCATTTTAATCCGTCGACGGGCTTCGAGCCCGTAGTGCGGGGTGCGTCTCCGAGGTCGAATATACCGCCCAGATCAACAAAAAAAGGATCATCTGCGGTGCCACAAAATACCTTTTCACCGGTTGTTGAAGTAGTGATTGCTTTATTGATAAGGGTGTTATAATCAGGTGCATTCAAACCAACGGGTGAACTGATAGAACGCGGGCCAATATTAGGTGGCGGCACTACTCCCCTGTGTACAACCATTTGAAAGGTTTTACCGCCATCAATGCTTCTTTCCATATTGTAGATGGTTTTCAAATTTTGTTTGCCCAGCCTGACATTGAAGAAAGTGGTAGGATCCTGGCTGGACTTATGGAAAGTAAATCGATAAACAATGTCATCACCAGGTGTTGCAATGTTATTGTCGATATGAATTTCATAACGGATATTATTACCGAAAGAATAATAATTCGGTCCGCCCTGGGGTAGTTGGCCGGGTACATAATTGGCAATAATTGTAATCTTATTAGGATCATCCGGACTTCGAAAAGCATATACATCGGTGTTATCGGCCAATGGATCGTTGGCAATTAGAGGGGCTTCCCTGTGTGAAGAAGCAAATGCCGGCGCCGTAATTTGAGTAGCCATCAGGAACAGCATAACCGCAGCATAAATTTTTCTTTTCATAAATGATTTTTTTTTAATGAATGATAATAGAGTGAACCCGTTTACTATTTATTTTAAATAATAAGCGCTATGAATGATATACCATATAGGGTAGCCGGAGGGTTAAAAATCAGTTGATCCTTTCTTGTTTTTAAGAAATAGTAAGCAGAAATATCGGTTTTTTGAAGCACAGTAGAAAGCTATCCCTGCAGGAAATAACTTACTTTACAAGCATTCTTTCACAGATACGTAAACGATTTAAAAGCGGATTTAACTTTTTTTTATAATTTCTAATTTAACCGGCTTTAAGAAACTACCAGGAAGAAGGAATTACCGGACAACCCCGAAAGGGGAAGAATTATTGATTTCAAAGGGAGATTATGACAGCGCTATGCCGGATAAAAAACCTGGCTGATCCGGTTTTCCAGGGGAAGGAATTGGTAACCAGGAGTACCCCGGTATTGAAAAGGATATTTATTTACTGAAGGAAAGAAATTATTTTTAACTACCGTTATGATTTGTATTGTAAACTTAATAAATTAGGTTTAATTATTTATGAATTTTTAAAGAAACTTAATTTAATAATGTAAATAGCAGTCTTACAGGAAACCAGGTAACTCATTATAAAAAATTATTTAATGGCGAATGACATAAAATGCCCCAACTGCGGACATGTATTTGATGTGGAAAATGTATTGGCGGCTGATATTGAAATAAGATACCAGCAACAATACCAGGAGAAATTAAACCAATCTTTAACCAAGGTAGAGGAAGACAAAAAGAAATTAGAGGAGGAGCTGCAGCAGTTTGAGGAAAAGAAAAAAAGAGAAAATGAAATATTCGCCCAAAAACTGCAGCAGGAAAAACTGAAACTGGAGACCGAGATACAGGAGCAATTGCGAAAAAGCATATCCTTCGATTATGAAAACAGGATGCGTATGCTGGAAGATAATAATAAGGACAATGAAGAAAAGTTGAAGGAAGCCAGGAAAAAAGAATTGGAATTTTTGCAAAAAGAGCAGCAATTGCTAAATAAGGAAGCGGAGCTGGAATTGACGGTGCAAAAAAAATTGCAGCAGGAACGGGAAGCACTTTCAGAACAGATCCGCGGCCAGGAACTTGAAAAAAATGCACTTAAAGAAAATGCCTTTCACCTGAAATTAAAAGAACTCCAAATGCAGCTGGATGAGCAAAAAAAACTGGCGGATGAAATGAAACGCAGGGCCGAGCAGGGCTCTATGCAGCGGCAGGGGGAAGTACAGGAATTATTACTGGAAGAAATTTTAAAGGAAAGTTTTCCTTTTGATCTTATTGAAGAAGTGGGCAAAGGCGTGGAAGGCGCGGATTGCATACAGGTAGTACGCAATAGCAGCGGGAAAGAATGCGGTAAAATTATTTATGAAAGCAAGCGTACCAAAACATGGAACAATCACTGGCTGGAAAAATTAAAAGCGGATAAGCGCAACCGGGGGGCGGATGTGGCCATATTGGTAACCCAGGTATTCCCGAAAGATATGGAAAGGTTTGGCGAAAGAGACGGCATTTGGCTCTGTAATTTTACCGAAGTAAACAGCGTGGCACATTTAATAAGGAACGGGATATTGCAAATATACGAGATACAAAAAAGCGGTGAAAACAAAGGGGATAAGATGCAGTTGTTGTATAATTATCTTACCGGCAACGAATTCCGTGGCCAGGTAGAAGCTATTGTGGAAGGCTTTATGGCAATGAAGGTGGGCATTACCCGGGAAAGGATACAAATGGAAAAAATCTGGAAGGAAAGGGAAAAGCAACTGGAAAAAGTGCTGATTAATACCAGCGGAATGTATGGATCTGTAAAGGGCATCGCCGGCGCCTCTGTGGGTGATATTCCCTTGCTGGATGGTACCGATGGTAAATTATTAGATGCCTGAGCCCTTACCCTGCAAGGAGCGTCCCCAGCCAAACCAGTAATCTGCCGGAGCAGTTTCACTGTACTTTCGTTAATACCCACGAAATACAGTTTTTATTGAAAAATAAAAAATGTACGGCCAGATCAGTAGCATCATCTTTTAATATGGTACAGTTAGCGATCCCCTCATTGCCGCCTGTAGTTATTTTAATTACCCTCAGGTGCTTTTTAAAATCAACTTCATTGCTGCCCTGCCATTTAAAAAGTGATTCTTTAATGCTCCATGCCGCGGTTAATAATTTTTCGTTGAAAACCGGCCAGGTCCCAAGGGAGATCTCTTTCAATAACTGTTGTTCTGTTTCGGATAAAAACTTATGCTTCACTTTTTCCACTTTACCTGAGATCAATTCCACATCAACGCCTACCCTGTGATCTGTACTGACTATTACCGCAGCATACGCGCCGGAATGAGAGATGGAGAAATGATACGCCTCATTTTCTAAAAATGGCTTCCTCGTATCGGCGATCCGTATCAGTTGGTAAGAGAAATCAGGGTATAACTCCTTTAACAAATACCTGCCGGCCAGGTGCTGCAGCCTTTTGTTGGGATGGGTGATCTCGCGCTGCAAGGGTACCTTTTCCAGGAAGAAAGCTTCCGGCTCAGCAATATGCCAAACCCCTAATTTTGTTGAAGCGTTGATATTTTGTTGATAAACGAGTGGCATTTGATAATGTGCTGATTTGCTATTGTGGTAATTTGCTAATTTACGTATTAGTGAGCTAAAGGATATCAACTATAAACTATCAACTAATTAATTATCAATTATCAATTATCAATTAACAATTATCAATTAACATGATCCTGAGCGACACAAGAATTTTGGAAGAAATAGAAAATGGAAGTATTAAAATAGTCCCTTACAGCCGGGAATGCCTGGGAAGCAATAGTTACGATGTGCATTTGGGCAAATTCCTGGCCACCTATACCCACAGAGAACTGGATTCAAAAAAACACAACACCATTGAACATTTTGAAATACCCGCCGAAGGCATAGTGTTGCAACCGCAAGAATTTTATTTAGGCGTTACCGAAGAATACACCGAAACACACGCGCATGTACCTTTCCTGGAAGGCAAGTCAAGTACCGGCCGCCTGGGCATAGATATACATGCAACAGCGGGCAAAGGCGATGTAG
>JBDTVX010000406.1:0-4558 GCA_040007015.1 Ferruginibacter sp.
TGGCGCCTTCCGGGGTATTGGAACGGGTAAAAAAGCTGGAGCAAAAAAAGGTGATCCTTCAATATACCACCCGGCTCAACCCGGCGCCTTTACATCAAAAACTACTCGCGTTTGTTTTTATGAAAGCGGCCGATGGCCTTGGCTGCAGTACCACCGGAAAAGAGCTGGCTAAAATTCCTGAGGTACAGGAAGTACATAATATCGCCGGAGATGATTGTTACCTGGTTAAAATACGGACTGCAGATTCCGCTTCTTTGATGGAGCTTATGCGAAATCAACTTAGCAAGATCCCCAATATACTTTCTACCAGAACCACCATCGTTTTGGAAACTGTGAAAGAACAACAACAATTAATCATTCCTGAAAAATAATAGTATGGACATTGTAAATAAAAAAAATGCTTCCCCCTTTATGGTCATCCTGGCCTTTGCCATTGTTTATATTGTATGGGGCTCTACCTATTTTTTTATACAAAAAGCGATCGTTAGTTTTCCTCCATTCCTGCTGGGGGCCACTCGTTTTTTGATAGCCGGAATTATTATGCTGGGCTGGACCATAATAAAAAGAGAAAAAGTATTTGTAAAAAAAGATATGATCCATGCCGCTGTAAGTGGTGTACTGATGTTATTTGTAGGAACAGGTGCGGTGATATGGGTAGAACAATATTTACCCAGTGCGATGGTCGCCATCATGATATCTTCCGGGCCACTCTGGTTCATATTGCTGGATAAGCCAAAGTGGGCGCAAAATTTCAGAAGCAAAGCTACCATTGGCGGCCTGGTACTCGGGTTTGCAGGGATACTGTTATTATTTGGGGAAAATATCATCAGTGCATTTTCAACCTCCGGTAACCATCCCGAATTAGGAGGAGTACTTATACTGGTGGTCGGTTCCATGGCCTGGGCAGGAGGCTCCCTTTATTCAAAATATAAATCAAGCGGAGGCTCTGTTTCGGTAAACATTGCATGGCAAATGCTGGCCGCGGGTATAGCATTTCTTCCCGGAAGTTTTTTACGGGGCGAAGTTCAGCACCTCGACTGGAATAGCATTACCACCGGTTCATGGTTGTCGGTTCTGTACCTGGTTTTTTTTGGATCCATTGCAGGTTTCGGAGCTTATGTATGGCTGCTGCAGGTAAGACCCGCAACGCAGGTTAGTACGCATGCCTATGTAAACCCGGTAGTGGCGGTTTTGTTAGGAGTGTTTTTTGCGAATGAACATATTACATTGCTGCAGGTATTTGGGCTGTTGACCATACTGGGAAGCGTATTGATTATTAACCTGGTCAAATACAGAAGCAACCGCATTGCTGCTCAAAAAGAAGTTCATTTAACAAAAGAACCTGAATTAGAAAAAACGGTTAAAATGCATCATCAAATTACGCCCCTGCCCATTGAAGATTTCGAGCGGTAGAAGACATAGTAAGTTTGAAAATATAAGATGGACCAGGGGCCACAATAATTAATAGTAGTTATTTGCCGTTACCAGTAATATATCAATTAAAATCCCGGTGCAATAATTACATTTTCAATTTTAACATTCCGTGAATTTAGTTTAATGAAAACTGAAAATATATTGGCACATGATCCGATACTTTTCTTGCCTCTTTTAAACTGGGGAAGCTATCGAAAAAAGGTATAGCGCCTGATTTTATAAAATTAACTTTAGTGGAATTATAAAAAATATTATCAAATTCAGATGCAAGGCATTCATTGTTTATACATTCCTGTTTTAAAGAAGTTTTTTGCCTGGTAAATACCGGCTTGTAACCCATTGCTTTTAGCGGGTTAAATACAGAATGTGATTCGGGGCAATTAAAATCACCTGCGAAGATTAAATTTTTATCGGGGTATTCCAGGGGAAGAAATTTGAAATACTTTATTTCCGTTTCGGGCTGTTTTGATTTTGTTATTGCGTGAAAAGCAACCAGGGTAAACGTTGCGCCATTTTTGCAATCAAAATTCACGAGGTAGGGCTCCCTGTCAATTTGCTCATTGTATTTTTTCTCCAGCCATGCATCTCCCTTTTTTTTCAGCTTGCTTGTTTTCCAGATATAAGCATACCGCTCCGTTTTATAGGAACTGCTTACTGTTGGACCACTGACAGTATATTCCCATCGGGCACCTTTCCTGTTTAACTCATCAGCCAGTTTTGCAACCGCAGGGGCGCCTCCATCCCCTGCAACAACCTCTAATATGCAAATAACATCAAAACCTTTTACTGTGTTGGCTATAAACGCTATCACGGGATCGCTTTTTGATTTGCCAAAATTTTCGATGTTCCAGCTGCAAATAGATATTTGCGCATCCGCATAATTATTAAAAAGAAAAATAAAAAGAGCAATAAAAAAGACTTTTGCTTTCATATGCAGTGATCATGTTTTTACCGGGTACAAATACTATCAATGTGCAAAGGTGATGCAAAAAATGTTAATGGATCATGAACTTTAAGCTCTGGATATTTTTAAAGGTACCATTCAAGCCAAACCCGGAAAATTATATCAAATAAAAATAAATCAATACCAGCCAAACATTTCCACATTATCACATTAGCAGATTTGGTTTTGAGTCCTCAATTATCTCTGTTATAATGCGCTGCCTGGTATCAAACTGGGACTGGGTAAATTGGAGGACGCTGCTTAATATATGTGCTTCTGCCATTTTGGGAGAACCGGATTGAAAAGGGGGTTGGGGATTATATTCCAAAATCAGCTGAACAAGTTTGGCCCGGTCAGCTCCCCCGATCAAAGCAGTCAATAACAGCCCAAAATCGATACCGGCCGTAATGCCGCCACCGGTTACCCGGTTCCTGTCGATAACTACCCGCTCTTCAACAGCCTCCACCGAAAACATTTTTAATAACCCGATTGCCCTCCAATGTGTGGTGGCCCGGTAACCGGTAAGTAACCCTGCGGCAGCCAATAAAAGAGCGCCGGTACAAACAGAAGTAATGTACTGTGCGTTTTTACCCTGTTTTTGAAGAAAGCCGGTATACTTTGTATTTTTTAATAAGGCTGTAATGCCTTTGCCCCCCGGAACAAATAAGATGTCTGTCAATGGGCAGTCGTCAAAACTATAATCTGCTTTAACTGTTAATCCCCCTTCCGCTTTCATATCATTATTATTCAAAGCAACTGTATAAACTTCAAAGCATTCCGCTTTTACAAAAACCTCGTAGGGCCCTACGAAATCCTGGATCGTGACATCCGGGAATAACAGCATTCCGACTTTCAACTTTTCCAATCTGTATTGATTTAAGTAATGAATAATGGATATTAAAATTATTTAAACGAACAACTTTCAGTGATCGAATTTAGCTAAATCCATGATGATGCACCTGCAAAAATTTGTATCTTTCTCATCCCGGGGTGGTGTTCATTCAGCATTGCAGGTTTGACGGGCAGAAATTTTATCTTTTATTTGGCGGGGGTTGCAAGAGTAGAACTATCTTGTGTGACTTTTGATTTCGCCGGACTGGACTGTGTTGCGGGCTGGGCCTTTTTATCGTTAGAGGTTTTAATCGAAATAGAAAGAGATATAATCGTTCCTATCAACGCAAGTGATGAAAAAATATAAGGGATGTACCGGGCCTTATAAGTCCAGTTTTTAATTTTCAAATCAAATTCATCAGATTTGTCTTTTCTTTCCTGCCTTTTCTTTTCAACAATTTCCCCGGCGCCAACTATCTGTTGATAAGCAAAATGGCCACCTGCTTTTTTTACGGCGCGCCCCATGTCTGTTAACTCACAATACCCGCGTTCATTAAAATCCTTACTTTCCGTTGCATAGCCGAAATCAAGCAATACTGATAAAACAGGTACCGTCTGATTAGTATAAATTAATTCATTCTTTTCCTCTTCTTCAAAATTGGAATTGCGAATAACATCCTCCAAATCAAAAGTAATCCGATCCGGCATGTGTGGGAATAACCGGTCTGCCAGGATTAATATTTCATGTACGTATTCTTCTTTTACGATATAATTTTTCACAAAAATTAATTTTATTATTATTTGATATATTATGGCAGGTAACTATGCAGGCTTATTGCTATACTTTCAAAACACAATTCAGCTACGAATCACATGCTTAAAAAATTTATTCAAAATTATAGATATTCGTATTAATATATGGCGGTATATATTAATAATTCAATGATTTACCAGGACTGGCAGATGCGAAAAGATTGAGTTGGCTTTATCCGCAAAAACGGGTATCCGATGTATGAACCAGTTACAATTATCAAAGCAGGTCTCCTAAAATAAAATTTAAGCTGAATAGAAAAGACCGGCTATTACAATATTTTCAATTCAATCTGAACTTTATACAATCAATTAAAACAAACAATTTATAGAAAAACTAAAAAAACCAATACAGATCGACATCCACAGGATGGGCAGGGCCTATATGTGCTGGGTGATTCTTGCCGGGTTGTATTTTCAGGTAAGGAAACGGACCGTGCTTATGCTGTTATTGATATGCTAGTGCCACCCGGTGGAGTGCATGTAATTTAGTTAGGAGATTTGGGCCCATGTGGGCATCGTGTTTATAGAAAACAAATG
>JBDTVX010000407.1:0-4546 GCA_040007015.1 Ferruginibacter sp.
ATATGAGTATGCGTCAACTCAAGATCACTAAATCTATCACTAATCGTGAAAGCCAGAGCTTAGAAAAGTACCTTCAGGAAATCGGAAAAGTTGAATTAATTTCTCCGGAAGAGGAGGTTAAGCTGGCTGTACTCATAAAACAAGGGGATCAGTGTGCCCTGGATAAATTAACAAAAGCAAATCTTCGCTTTGTTGTTTCTGTTGCAAAGCAATATCAAAACCAGGGTCTTACATTACCCGATTTAATTAACGAAGGCAATGTGGGACTGATAAAAGCTGCGCAACGATTTGATGAAACGCGCGGTTTTAAATTTATATCCTACGCCGTATGGTGGATACGGCAAAGTATTTTACAGGCGTTGGCAGAACAATCAAGGATAGTGCGTTTGCCGCTAAATAAGGTTGGGCTCACCAATCGTATCAGTAAAGCCTATTCGCAGTTAGAACAGGAGTATGAGCGTGAGCCAACATCGGAAGAGATCGCCTATTTACTGGATATGGAGACAGAGGAAGTGGCTGCCACCATTGGTGCCGCTGCCCGCCACATAAGTATGGATCAGCCATTTTCGGATGGTGAAGAAGGCTCATTGATTGATGTGCTTGAAAATCCCAATGCAGAAAGCACTGATATGCACCTCACATTTAGAGTTTCCCTGTCAACTGAAATAGACCGTTCATTAAGTACTTTAACCGAAAGGCAAAAAGATGTTATCCGGTTTTTCTTCGGGATCGGGGTCGATCATCCGCTTAGCCTGGAAGATATTGGCGAAAGATATAGCCTTACCAGGGAAAGAGTGAGACAAATAAAAGACAAGGCAATTACCAAATTGAGGTCAACATCCCGTTGCAAGCTCCTGCGTACCTATTTGGGAGCCTGAAGAATGCCTGATGCCCGCCCGGATGATGTGGTCGGACGGGTCTGATTTTGGAACGTCTCTTCTTTCATAATTTCATACATTTGCAAAAATTTAAGAGTGAACTTTTTTAGTTCACTTCTTTGTTTATAACCACATCATCAAAAAAAATAACCATGTTCAATTCGCTAAGTGAAAAGCTGGAGAGCGCCTTTAAAAATATTAAGGGGGAAGGAAGGATTTCCGAACTCAACATTGCCAATACCGTAAAAGATATCCGCAGGGCCCTGGTAGATGCGGATGTTAACTATAAGATCGCCAAAGAATTTACCGACACAATTAAAGAAAAGGCTCTTGGTGAAAAGGTTTTAACAGCCGTTAGCCCGGGCCAGTTAATGGTGAAGATCGTTAAAGACCAGTTGACTGAACTGATGGGTGGCAGTGAAAGCGAATTCAATATCAGCGGTAATCCCGCTATTATTTTAATTGCAGGGTTGCAGGGTAGTGGTAAAACAACTTTTTGCGGTAAACTTGCTTATTTTCTAAAAACAAAAAAAGGGAAATCCCCCCTGCTTGTGGCAGCGGATATTTACAGGCCCGCGGCGATTGATCAATTGGAAATATTGGGTGGACAGGCAGGTGTAGACGTATTTAGCGAACGGGAAAATAAGGATGCCGTAAGCATTGTACAAAATGCTATCAGGGAGGCAAGAGCCAAAAATAAGAATGTGATCATCATTGATACCGCAGGCCGGTTGGCCGTAGACGAAGTGATGATGACCGAAGTTGCCAATATCAAAGCAGCCGTAAATCCACAGGAAATTCTTTTCGTAGTGGATAGCATGACAGGCCAGGACGCGGTGAATACTGCCGCAGCCTTTAATGAGCGCCTCGATTTTAGTGGTGTGGTGCTTACCAAATTAGACGGCGATACAAGAGGCGGTGCCGCATTGTCGATCAAATACACCGTAAACAAACCGATCAAGTTTGCGAGCAGCGGCGAAAAGATGGAAACGCTGGATGTATTTTACCCCGAAAGGATGGCCCAGCGCATTTTGGGTATGGGCGATATCGTAAGCCTGGTAGAAAAAGCGCAGGAGCAGTTTGACGAAAAGGAAGCTGCGCGACTCGAAAAAAGAATACGTAAAAATCAATTTGATTTTGAAGACTTTAAAACCCAGTTGCAACAGATCAAAAAAATGGGGAACCTCAAAGACCTGATGGGAATGATACCCGGCGTAGGCAAGCAAATTAAGGATGTTGACATTAATGACGATGCCTTTAAAGGTATTGAGGCGATGATCAACTCTATGACTTTGGAAGAACGCCGCAACCCTGATGTGATTAACCCGAATCGCAAATTACGCATCGCCAAAGGAAGCGGAAAAGATATTGCTGAACTGAACCAGTTTTTAAAACAGTTTGAGCAAATGAAGGGCATGATGAAAATGATGAACAAAATGCCAATGGGTAAAATGCCGGGATTGGGTAAACGTTGACCATTCCGCTTACTACGCGTAAAGCCATTTTGTAGCCGCAAACTGGCTTTTTTTACGTCGTTTATTACAAAGGGCATCAATAATGGAATTGTTTTATTGAATAGAATTACTTTTTCAATTATTATCAGCACCTACACATACCATCCTTTTTGCGGGAAAAAGTAGCTCATTGGGTGTTTACTTTTTTAGCCTGGCGCCATAACATATCATTTGCTCAAAAGACAACGCATTTCGAATTCATTGGCCAATTCATCAAAATATTATCCTGGTATTGTAAGGGATCTTTGATGATAAGTACCCTGAAAGTTTTTTCTTTTTCCAGCTTAATCATATTTATTTAATTATGATTAAAATAAATTATCCTGCTTCATTTTTATTATTGTTTGCCATGCAATTAATGTTAAATGCATTTGCCCAAACAAGTTACCATGTTACTACCGGCCAGGGCCTGGCAACTAACCAGCTTACAATTTTAATAAAAGACAGGCAAAATAATATGTGGTTCGGAAGCTACAATGGATTACATAAACACGAGGGTACTTCAATAAGGGTTTATAATAAATCAGGTAAAGATTCAACCAGTTTAAGCAGCAAAGAAATGCACGCTGTATTTGAAGACAGGTTGGGATTTATTTGGGCAGGCACTACCGGGGGGCTTGATAAACTTGACCCTAAAACAGGAATAATACTGCATTACAAATTAAAGCCTGCAAACAAAACAAAACTGATGACAGGATAGGGTATATCATTTCTATTTTCCAGGATAACCGGGATGATATTTGGGTAGTAACTGAAGCAGGATTGCTTATAGTTAATTACATATCCGGAAAATATTTCCAGGTGCCGGATAATGAAAAATCAGGTAAAGGCGTACCAAATTCAGGAATACTCTACAAGGGCACCGTGAAAACGAGTAACGGTATCTGGATGTATGCCTCGGGATATATTATTTTTTATGATTTCAAGAGCGGCGCTTTTTTTCACCAATATAATAATCCCCTTTATAAAAAAATATTCAGATTAAGAGAAAACAATAGCCTTGATGGTAAAAGTGAGCTTTGTACCGATGCTGCAAATAATCTCTATTTTATCTTTCACAAGAATGTTTTAATGAAATATAATTTGATTACGGAAAAGCTTGATTCATTCTGTTTCGAATTTCCTAAAAATACCTGGACCTGTTGCTATTCCCTGGCTGCGGATTATAAAGGAAATATCTGGATAGGTTTTCGGTATGGGGGATTGCTTTATTTTAATAGTACATCCTGCCTGTTTACACCAATTCGGTACAAAGGAGTCAATAGCGTAATACAATCAGATTATATTTATTCGCTTTGTGAAGACTACCTTAAGCGCATGTGGATAACTACAGACAATGGAATTTTCATAGTTAATTATTATGATAGTATTGTTCAAAAAAAATACCGGAGCGATAAACCAGAATTTATCAATATAAATTTTCCGGCGGGTATTATTTCGCAGGATGAACCGGTAATATTTATGCCCCGTTTTATTCCGGAGGATTATTTAAGTATAATATTTTTACCGTTACACAGCCATTAATAACCCATATTGCAACAACAACCCATCCGCGATTTTGATGGTGACACTTAATGGCACATATGGTGCAGGCCTTCTGCCCGGGTATGAGCTAATGCCGGAAAGCGGAGCGGGCTCAATTCAGGTTGTAACGATTACTTCTTTGATGGTTTTTTATAATGGCATAAACAGCGGTTTTTATTTTTCGGGGCCGGTATATGCCAGGGACAGGTGGTGCATCAGGGCTTACAATAGCGGCTTTGTAGCCAACCCGGCGCCTTTTAACTTTAATGTAATGGTTTTTCAACCCGGCTAATCCAACTTTAAAATTCGAATTTTTATTACCAGCTTCCGCTCAGGTTGCAGCATCGTTTTACAAGCGACGTGAAACCCAAACTATACGGATGAAAAAACATATTAAGCGGTTTTATTTACATTGAAATATCCGAAGGCGATTTATGAGCAATTTGTTAAAAAATAAAAGGATTTAGAGTGTTTTATCAAATATAAATAATTGTATTTGGTTTTTGTAAGCGGCATTAGTATCTTCGCCTTCCTTTTTTAAGGAGATTAAAGAAACCCTATTTATTAACAACCCCAAAAAATTTCTATTTTTTATGGCTGTAAAGATGAGACTGCAACGTCACGGGTCTA
>JBDTVX010000408.1:0-4464 GCA_040007015.1 Ferruginibacter sp.
ATACTACTGCAAAGATTCAACAAATAATAATCTCCGTGGTCCTTATCTGTAAAGGTTTTCATAGTTTTCTTGCAGACACTATTTATTCCGCGTAAATATTATCACTCATTTCACATCAATGCTTAGTTAGTTCTTTTCTAATGATGCATTTAATTTCGAATTTTCTTGTAATCGAATTAATTAACCAGCCCGTTAAATTATTTTATTTCAGCGAACCTGTTTCCAATTCTTAATACTTTAATACGTGATATCAATTTAACCAAATAATTATTTTTGATATTTATACCTACATTTGTTTGCACACTTTCATTTCCATAAAAAATAAAATTGAGTTTGCTATATGAAAAGAACAGCACTGATATTATCCTGCTACTTTACAGTAATAACTGCAATTGGCCAGGCTCCGGATAACCATGTGGCCATCATTCCGGAACCGGTAAAAATGGTTCAAAATACAGGATACTTCCAGCTTCCGGAAAATATTTCCATCGAGGCCCCTGCCCTGCCTGCATTACAACCAACCCTGCAATTTTTAAAAACGCGTTTAACCGCTCCAACAGGATTTAAAGTTACCATCAGCAACCAATCTTCAAACGCGCAAATCAGGTTGATCCTGAATAAAACTGCCAATCAAACCATTGGCCATGAAGGATACCTTCTTACCGTTACACCCCAAATGATTACCATCACCGCAAACGAGGCCGCCGGTTTATTTTATGGTATTCAGACATTGCTTCAATTATTACCTGCAGCAATAGAAAGCGATGTTGCAGTACGCAGTGGCAAATGGGAAGTACCCTGTGTAGATATTACCGACTATCCGCGTTTTGGATGGAGGGGGCTCATGTTTGACGTATCGCGGCATTTTTTCACAAAAAAAGAAGTAAAGGATTTTATCGACCAGATGGCGAGATATAAATTCAATTTGTTTCATTGGCATTTAACTGATGATGAAGGATGGAGGATGGAAATAAAAAGTTTACCTAACCTTACTACAAAGGGAGCGTTCCGGGTAAATAAGACCGGCTACTTCGGAACTTTTTCGACCCCTCTTCCGGATGAGCCACTTAACTACGGGGGATTTTATACACAGGACGATATTAAAGAAGTGATTCAATATGCAAAGGACCGATTTGTAAATATCCTGCCTGAAGTGGATGTACCAGGACATAGCCTTGCTGCGATCGTTGCATACCCTGAATTATCATGTACCCCTGGGGCTGAGAATTACCGCGTAGGGTCTGGTGAAAAAATAATGGAATGGCCTCCCAAGGGTTCATTTTATGCTTTGTTTGATAACAGTCTTTGCCCTGCAAATGAAAAAGTATATACTTTTTTAGACAAGGTCTTTACAGAAATAGCGGCTATATTTCCTTTTGAATATATTCATGTAGGCGGAGATGAATGCGCTAAAAATTTCTGGGAAAAAAGTGATTCTATCAAAGCATTAATGAAGAAAGAAAACTTAAAAACAATGCATGAGGTTCAGGGTTATTTTGAAAAAAGGGTGGGAAAAATTATTACCTCGAAAGGAAAAAAACTGATCGGGTGGGATGAAATACTGGAAGGCGGGCTTGCAGACAATGCTGCGGTAATGAGCTGGCGCGGAGAGAAAGGCGGAATAGAAGCGGCCAAATTAAAGCATGATGTTGTAATGAGCCCCACTACTTTCGCCTACCTTGATTATATGCAGGGTGATGTCATCCTTGAACCAAGGGTATATGCTACATTGCGCTTAAATAAAGCTTACCAGTTTGAGCCGGTACCAACCGGCGTAGATGCAAAATATATAAAAGGGGGGCAGGCCAATATCTGGACCGAGCAAATACCCAATGTACGGCACCTGCAATACATGACATGGCCAAGAGCCTTTGCCATTGCAGAGTCGGTATGGTCGCCTAAAGAAAAAAAGAACTGGAATAATTTTGTACAAAAAGTAGAACAGCAATTTGAACGCTATGATATCCGGGAAATAAAATATTCCCCATCGATGTACGATCCCATCTTCACCGCAAAAAACGTCAAAGGACAGCTACAGATTGAACTGGCTACTGAAATTGGAGGGCTTGATATCTATTATAGTTTTGATAATTCTTTTCCCGACAGGTTTTATCCAAAATATTCAGCTACCCTAACGCCTCCTAAAGATGCAGTAATGCTAAAAGTAATTACCTACCGGGGAAATCAGCCTGTTGGAAGAATGATTGCAATGCCACTGGATGAAATGAATAAAAGAGCCGGCATAAAAAAATAAGGAGCACCTGGCAGAATCAATATCAGATCATTTTCAAAAAAAGAAGGGTTACAATCCCGGGGAGACAAATACCCGCTTGTAGGGATCTTTTATAACGGGGGTTATATGGAAGCTCTTTTGATGGACCAGTTGAGGGAATAAAGATGGCTGGAAAAAAACCTATGACAAGCCGGGGCGTGCCATAGGTTTACGCTGAAGGTTTGTTGATTTAAGAGATGAAGTATGTATCCCTATTTTCCAGGGTAAGTAGCTTATAGTAAACTTATAATGCAATTTGCTTTTCGACCATCGTTTTACGAAGGTTTATTAAGCCATATCTCATACGGCCCAATGCCGTATTAATACTAATATCCTTTAACGCGGCGATCTCTTTAAAAGTAAGATCCGCATAATGACGCATAATAATTATTTCACGCTGGTCGGCGGGTAGCATATCGAGCATTTTTCTAACGCGGTCCCTGCTTTCGCCTGTAATCATGCGGTCTTCCACACTTTTAACTGAAAAATTCAGCATCTCAAAAATATCAATATCATCACTTGTTTTGATAACCGGCAGGCGCTTGATTTTTCTAAAATGATCCAGGCACATGTTGTGGGCAATACGCATGATCCATGGCAAAAATTTCCCTTCCTCTGTATAATGACCATTCTTTAATTTATCGATTACACGTATAAATACGTCCTGGAACATATCTTCTGCCAGGTACTTATCCTTTACAAGTAAATAGATGGATGTATACAATTTACTCTTGTAACGAAGAACAAGTGTTGAAAGCGCTGCTGAATTACCGCCCATATAAAGGTGAACGAGCTGCTGATCGGAAAGTAGAATAAGGGATTTCATAAATACTGATTTTGGTGTAAGGGATTTTAAATGCTGGTTTATGATTTGTAAAAGGAGGTTTAAGGCGCCTGTCAATTACAAAGCAAATGTCATTATTAAATAAAACATGGAATGTAGAATAACGATATTTATACCTATCGAAATATTTCTACAAAAGTATGGACGACATATGCTGTTTATTTAACACCTGATAAAAGTTTCCTTATATGTAAAAGGAGTAACAACAGGTGATTATTCAAACTGGCAGCCTGTTTGCGGGGAAAAATTTTTTTTTTAGAAAGCAACCGGCTTTGTTGTATTTATATTTACCCCACCGGCATTCCCCCTGGCAGTCCGGGCCATAATTCCACAAGATTTCACCATCTCTGCCAGGGTTTGCAAGGATAAAAATGGATGAAATAATTTAGTTTCCCCTTTATTTTGAATTAGCCCACTCTCATATATAATGCTTTTAAAATATACTATTTGGCAATAAACGCTACCAGTACTAAAATTAATAAGGCGGTATAAAAATACCGCCACTAACGATTGCTTAAAATCAAAAATTAAAAAAGACGCCACGGATGGATTCGAACCATCGTTAAAAGTTTTGCAGACTTTAACCTTACCACTCGGCCACGTGGCTATATTATTTTATGCAGCGCTATAAAGACCAGGAAGAGGCATAAAAAAGTTGAAATAATTAAAGTGTATTAAACGAATATTGATTGCGATCCGGAACCAAAGGTAAATAAATTTAATTAGTCTACAAATTCAATGGACTAATTAATAAAAATTATTTTTCCGCGCAACAGGTTTGTCCATGATTTTATTTGAGCGTTTTCTTTCGCAGGTCAAAGTTCTGAAAGTAGAACAGGCGGGCCGTATGCAGGCTCCTGTATTTATTACCGGCGGACAGTTGTTGAAAAAGGTTCATGTAGCCAAACTGAACATTGCTGTGCTCATTTAGCTGGTATTTAAATCCTAAAAAGAAACGGTTCTGATCAAAATAATTATTTACAATTTCTTTACCGAAATTAATATGCACTTCATCATTTACAACAAATGAAAGACTGTTTGGCACGATCCCCTTTTTAATAAACGGCACATCGTACCATATATTGTAGCGTATCCTGTAATTAAAGTTGTGGCCATCGGCAAGCGTGGAATCATTTAAAATCTTCTTCCTGTACCTCTCTTCCAGCCTGAACCATTGCATCATTCTTTTTTTACCGTACCTGGTGTGCCACTGAATTTGCTGCCACGGCCGGTGTTCGGGCTGCGTGATGTTTTTGTGGGCGTCTGCGGGATAGATACTGGCGTACGCTTAACCGGCGGTAAGCTTTGTAGCATCATTTACATACCAGGTTAATCCTGCACGAATAAT
>JBDTVX010000409.1:0-4452 GCA_040007015.1 Ferruginibacter sp.
CGGTAGCCTTAACCGGTTATTGGCTGCAGGAAGCACGGGTTATTTTATTATAGCCATTGATGTAACTGCCACCGCCACTTTGGCCAATACTGTAAAAATAAACGGCGCCGCCAACCCCCTCGTGTTTGGTTTTAGTACAGCCCCCAATATTACCAATAACCAAACCGATGCAGCCGGTACAAAAACTATTAGTTCGACCTTGCCCGTTAGCCTGGTTTCGTTCACAGCCAAAGCTGAGAATGAAAAGGTTCAGCTCCAATGGAAAACAGCTTCAGAAATTAATAATGCATTCTTTGATGTGGAGCATAGTTCAGATGGTGTAAATTTTATGGCAATTGGCAGGATTGCCGGAAAGGGAACAACTAATTTAGAACAGAGCTACCAATTTTTACACGAAACGCCTGTGAACGGAAACAATTATTATCAGTTAAGGCAAGTTGATATTGACAATCGTTATAAGTATTCCGGTATTGTACAGGTGTCCGTTAAAATCAATCGCATTTTTGTCACAGGGATATATCCTAACCCAGTAAAAAATATGCTGCAGTTTTCAGTGATTGCCCCGGAAAAAACCAAAATATCAATCCAGGTAAATGATATGGCAGGCAGAATGGTTTTACAGCAGCAACAATATATAAACAATGGGGAGAATAAACTGAAATTGAATGTTAGCCCTTTGACGGGAGGGATTTACTATTTGCAGGTAACAGATCAAACTGGCGGGAAAATTTCTATGTATAAACTGGTGGTATCAAACAGGTAAATTTTAAAGAAGGGAAATATTTTATAAAATGAAGGGGTCTTTTTAATAAACCAGAATCGCAGAAGCTGTTTAAAAACGCAATTACCCTTTCGCTTCATCAACCGCCGTCGGGTTTGTAATCCAGACGGCGGTTGATTGATTTGCTTGCCTGTTACCGGTGCTATCCATCCCAGTAAATATTTTTAAACAGCTTTCTGCAAGCAGACTGAATTTTTTAAGTTGCCACGATTAAATGCATCACCGGTTAGTTATCCGGGTGCGCATTCGTGGCAATTAAAACCGCATATAATAAGTGCTAAAATGATTATCATTGCAATTGGTAATCATCAGCCAATGTTTTCATAAATGCAACTAAATACTTTTCTTCTACTGGTATAGGATGAGGTTTTCCAGGCGTTTTATCATTCACATTACCATCCACCCCGGGTACCACCCCGGCAATATCCCAGGTATTATAAAAGTGAACCACTTTCTTCCAGGGTATTGAATACTCCATTGTGAAAATATGGCGCAGATAATTCAATATTGCGGAGTGTGAGCACCCTGAACCGCCCCCCGTTAGCCGGCATATTATTTACCGTTGCCCGAGGTCCAAAATCAACATATTTATTTCCAGGGCGATGGTCTATACCAGGCAAATGGTGAAAATTATTATTGGGATTGGCAGGAACACCGATATTCCCATACCTGAAATCGGCAAACAGGTTTTTACCAGATACTCACTATATAATTTCTTAAAAAAATCGCAGATATCTTGTCTGTGGCCCTGCAAAAAATTTCAATCATATTTTTTAATTAGACGATTAACCTATTTGCCGCTCATTTATTACAGATTGTAGTGACAAAATCCTGACAAATTAATTATTGCCTAAGCTTATCTTAGCGCCCTAAAATTTTTGGGAATGAAAAGATACCTGTTTCCGATCACGATCATATCACTCTTTGTTACCACAGGCAGGGGCTATAAAATTAATGAGCCCATCAGCAATAACCGGCAAATTGAACAAAACAAAACAGCGGATTCCAACCATCCGATAAACAGGGATACCATATTATTTCCCGGAGAAATGCATTTTGCAAATATTCAGCAACTGACTTTTGGGGGCGACAATGCGGAAGCATATTTTAGTTTTGATGGGAAATTGCTTGTTTTTCAAAAAACCAATCCAAAAGAAGGAATTGCCTGCGACCAGATTTGGATGGGGAAAATACCAACACAGGCCGGTGAAAAATTTGAACCCAGGCTGGTAAGCACGGGCATGGGCAGAACAACCTGCGCCTTCTTTTATCCCGATGGAAAACATATTTTGTATGCCTCTACACATTTGGGAGGCAAGGATTGCCCCCCGGTACCCGACAGGAGCAAATATGGAAATAAATATATCTGGCCTGTATATGAAAGCTTTGATATTTTTAAATCCGATATCAATGGAAAAATAGTGCAGCAGCTAACCAATACCAAAGGCTATGATGCGGAGGCAACCATTTCACCTAAAGGCGATAAAATATTATTTACGTCTATGCGTGATGGTGACCTTGATCTATATACGATGGACATGAACGGGCAGCATTTGAAACGGATCACTAATACGCTCGGCTATGATGGCGGCGCGTGGTTTAGCCCGGATGGCTCAAAAATAATATGGAGGGCAAGCAGGCCCACCACCGATGCTGAAATAAAAGAATACAGGGAACTACTCGCAGACAACCTGGTGGCCCCAACCCATATGGAAGTATATATTGCCAATGCGGATGGAACCGATCCGCATCAAATTACATTTTTGGAACAGGCCAACTGGGCGCCCAATTTTACACCGGATGGCAGGCACATTATTTTTTGCAGCAATCACGAATATAAACGGGGATTTCCTTTTAATATGTACCTGGCTGACCTGGATGGTAAGGGATTAGAAAAGATCAGCCGTGACAAAGGTTTTGATGCCTTCCCCATGTTTAGCCCGGATGGAAAAAAAATTGTTTTCTCCAGCAACCGGAACAATGGAGGCTCCCATGATACCAATGTTTTTATAGCTGATTGGGTAGAGTAGTTCGTGGTTGTTCGTTGTTCGTAGGTTCTGGTCCACGACCAACCACCAACCACCAACGAACAACCACCAACGACCAACTAACAACCATCAACTCAACTCAATGACTTCGCAATTGTTCATTTCTTTTCCGTCGATCACAAACCTGATAAGGGTTCGTACTTTTTGCCATCCCTGTTTGCCTGCCGCGCCGGGATTCATGTGAAGGCAATCCAGCTTTTCATCATACATGATTTTTAAAATATGCGAGTGCCCGCTGATAAATAATTGAGGACGGTGTATCAATATTTCTTTCTTAGTTTCGGGATTATATTTGGGTGGATAACCTCCAATATGCCGCATCATTACTTTTACGGCTTCACATGTAAAAACAAGTTGTTCGGGATAAATGCTCCTGATGCCGGGCCCGTCGATATTACCATAAACACCTCTCAATTTAAATCCTGCAATGATCTTTTCGGCAATTTGAATAGTGCCAAAATCACCTGCATGCCATATCTCATCACAGTTTTTAAAATGTTCAAAAACGGCTTCATCTAAAAAATGATGCGTGTCTGATATAAGTCCGATACGGGTCAAGTTATTTTCAAACAGGTTAAAATATTATTGGGTACAGGAAATTACTAATAGTTATTGGGATCATAGGCAATAAAAAAAACATTGTAATTTTTATAAAACTGGCCATTGAATTCTGCTTTTGAAAAGGGAAGTTTGCGGGCATTAAAATATTCGATGGTAGATATTCCCAGCCCACATTCTGCAAACAGGTGGAAAATATCGTCCGGTGTAGTGCCGTATACGTCTGCCCCACCCAATCCACATTCAAATAAAACAAAGGGCTTGTCTTTTAGTAAAATCTTCCTTGCTCCCTGCAATACCTCATATTCGGCCCCTTCCACATCTATTTTTACAAGGTCAATTTTTAAGTATTCGGGGATGATGTCATCCAGTTTTTCCATTTGAACAGTGAGTAAAACCGGTTCCTGCCCTACCTGCTTATTTCTTTCCCGGAAACCGCTCACAGCCGGTCTTTCCGGGTAATAATTAAAAGTAGCCGTTCCTTTTTCAGCCGACAGGGCATAATTTAAAACGGTAGTGCTTTTAGAAAATCTTTTTTTCAGTGAAGCATACAGGTCGGGAATCGGTTCAAATGCAAAGTGTTTCCCTTTTGGTGCGGCGGCCACCATTTCCATCAGGATATGGCCCATATTGGCCCCGATGTCAATACAGTTGGAATCTTTTTTTAAATATTTCCGGATCAGTTGAGTGGTTTGGAAATCGTATTTGTCCACCGGTAAGCGATAGAATGCTTCTGATAGCCGGAACCCCTGAAACAGCGCTTTCTTTGAAATGATCTTGATCCAGCCAGGTGCATATCTGCGTAAAAAATCCTTCATATTATTAAAGCTATAAAAATAATTTATGTGGTGTTGCGGTTATGCCTCATTTGCAATCTTTAAAAAGCCATGGAAAATGACTTTTATTCGCGGCGGCAAAAGTAAATGTTAATTTTATATTTATAGGAACTTGCTTCCATGTTTAATTGATTCTGTTGTAATAAAAAATTATTCCATATTTAAAAAAGATAATTCTCCTTTGCCCAAATTTTTCGGGTAAGCGGATATCACTATCATAAAAAATTAT
>JBDTVX010000410.1:0-4412 GCA_040007015.1 Ferruginibacter sp.
ATATGATGGCAACAGTTTATAAAAGTACCGGTAGCTGGTATATTGTTCAGGATGAAACGGGCAAAATGTTTAATGCCCGTATAAAAGGCAAATTTAAAATAGACAGTATTACCTCCACCAATCCCATTGCCGTAGGGGACGTAGTACTTGCCGATATGGAAAATGAATTGGAAAACACACTTACCATTACTGATATTGCACTGCGGAAAAATTACATTACACGATCATCACCTCACAACAGGAACCAGCATCATATTATTGCTTCTAACCTCGACCAATCTTTATTATTCGCTACTTTAAAAGATCCCAGAACATCTCTTGGCTTTATCGATCGGTTTTTAATCACCTCCGAAGCATACCATGTTCCTTCCATTATCGTATTTAATAAATCGGATCTGTATAAGAAAAAAGAGCAGGATAAGTTTTTGGAAGTAAAAAAAATATATGAGACCATTGGGTACAAAGTACATTTGATGAGTATCGAAAAAAACGATGGTGTGGAAGAAGTGAAAAACCTGCTTAAAGATAAAACAACTTTATTAAGCGGTCATTCAGGTGTTGGTAAATCATCCTTTATAAATATTGTTTTTCCCGAGTTAAAATTAAGAACGCAGGATGTAAGCGGGTGGAGCGGAAAAGGATTGCATACTACCACTTTCGCTGAAATGTTTAACCTGTCTTTTGGCGGAAGGGTGATCGATACACCGGGTATCAGGGAGCTGGGTTTGATTGATATTTCAAAGCAGGAGCTCTCCCATTATTTCCCTGAAATGAGGGCGCTTATCAACCAATGCCAGTTTAATAATTGTATGCATATCAACGAGCCTGGCTGCGCCGTAAAGGATGCTGTTAACCTGGGCACGGTTCATCCGGAACGTTACATCAGTTATTTAAATATCCTGGACAGTATTGAAAAAAGACCTTACTGAAACGGTACGATATTTTTGTTTCGTATTATTAATAAGCCATACGTTCGAGGAAATGCGCTACTTCCAGCACAACATTGTTTTCCTGTAATAGGCTCTTAACATGTTGAGGATAAACAGACACGCCATTAAATACATTGTAATGCAGGGTAAGTACCTGGTTTTTGTAACTGAAGTCCCAGTCCAGGGTTTCTTTATCATCTACCTGGTTTATAAAATTAACTTTTAGTTCCTTCGTCAATGTTGCTGCAATTTCGTAGAATTTGGATATCCCACAGTTGTCGTCAATTACAGCTTCTGTATTGCCGTGTTTGGTTTTTAAATGATAACACATGGTGTTTTAGCGTTTACTGGTCGGGGTTAGCATTTTAATTATTAGCAGCACTAATAACTCTTATTTGTGTTTTTTATTATATTCCGACCAATAATTGTTGAAAAAATAAGGTGGCGGCGCTTTACAAAGAGACCATCCAATTACCCGCATAGCGCGCTTTCCTGACAATGATATCTGCGATCTGAATTTTAATAATGAAATTATATTGCGTTGGTGGCTGGTAGGAACAGGTGGCCGTAATAAGCAGTGTTGAGGGTGCAACGGTGGGATAGAAAATATAAATCAATAGCTCTTTCGCCCTCCTTTATACTTTGCCTTTTCGCTTTTTTTTAAAGCATCTTCATCGCCGGCGGCTAATTTTTCAGCGCCTATATTCCGTCCATTTGAAGGGCAGCCATATTTATCTTTCTTTTGAAAAACAAAGCATCCGCCCAGGAAGGAGATACATGCAAAAGCCACAATAAATTTTCTCATATATTAAAGATAATCTTTTCTTAAAGGCTGTTTAATAATGATTCCCACATATCCCACGTATATTTTTAATCGACACGAATGCACTAATTAACACGAATGGAGCCAATTTTTTTATAAAAAATTCCTGAACATTCCCGCCGGGATGACTAGTTGGGCAGGCGTGCATTCGCGGCAAAAAAAATGAGCAGGCTTCGTAGAAACTTTACAACCCTGGGTCCGGCTCATTTGTTTTCGTTTCTTCCTTAAACCACCCGCTATACATCAGGTAATTATTTGCGATCCTGTTTATTTCACCGCTGATCAATTCCTGGCTGATGTCCTTAACTTTTTTTGCAGGCACACCGGCATAAATACTTCCCGGAGCTATCACTGTGTTTTCAAGTACTACGGCGCCAGCGGCTATGATGCAATTGGAGCCGCATTTTACATTATCCATTACAATAGCGCCCATGCCCACCAATACATTATCATCTATAACGCATCCATGTACAATTGCATTGTGCCCGATGCTAACATTATTTCCGATGATTGCCTTTGTTTTTTCGTATGTGCAGTGTATTACCGCCCCATCCTGTATATTTACTTTGTTGCCTATACGGATGCTGTTTACATCGCCCCGTATCACCGCATTGAACCACACGCTGCAATCATCACCCATTATTACGTCACCAACAATAGAGGCGTTGGGGGCTATAAAACAATTGTTGCCCATTTGGGGGAACACTCCTTTTACCGGAAGAATGTAAGGCATAAATTTTTCATTTTTTGGTTTCTAATTTGATTAAATGTATTTATTTTTCGACTGAACATATTTACTTTTTATTTACAAATATCATCCCACTGGTCATGCTTCAATATATATATCTTTTCAGCAGGGTGCAATAAACCTTCTTTGGAGGGCACGGAGGTTAATATTTACTACGAATATCAAACTTTCTTAACGAAATTTGTGAGCTATGACTCAACGCCAGTTATTTCTTACGCATGTAGGGCAAACATCTCCTTCACCCGTGGCCCTGGAAATTGTAAAGGCAAGCGGTAGCACCCTTTGGGATATTAATGGAAAAGCGTACATCGATCTCATTGCAGGCATCAGTGTTTGTAATGTGGGCCATTGCCATCCAAAAGTTATTGAAGCCATTAAAAAGCAGGTGGATGATTATATGCATATCATGGTGTATGGCGAGTTGGTAGAAAGTCCGCAGGTAGCTTACGCAAAAAAGTTGACGGACCATTTGCCACCATCACTCAATTCAGTTTTTTACACCGCCAGTGGCAGCGAAGCTACTGAGGGTGCCATGAAACTGGCCAAGCGCTTTACGGGCAGAACGCAGATCATCTCATTTAAAAATTCTTATCACGGCAGTACCCAGGGTGCACTGAGCATCATGGGGGATGAGTACTGGCGAAACGCATTTCGTCCATTATTGCCCGGCACGATGCAGCTCAATTATAATTCTTTTGATGATTTGGAATATATTAACGAAAGAACGGCCTGCGTAGTAGCCGAAACCATCCAGGCCGAAGCAGGCGTATTGGTACCGCAAAATAATTGGCTATCAGCCATGCGTAAACGCTGCACCGAAACCGGTACACTGCTCGTGTTAGATGAGATACAATGCGGTTTTGGGCGCAATGGTACCTTGTGGGCGTTCGAGCAATTTGAGGTGGTGCCGGATATACTGTTACTAGGTAAAGCGCTTGGCGGGGGTATGCCCCTTGGGGCATTTATTGCCGGCAAAAGTATAATGGATTCTTTTACCCACAGCCCCATATTGGGCCACATCAATACCTTCGGCGGCCATCCTGTTTGCTGTGCCGCAGGATTGGCTGCCTTGAATGTCTTGTTGCAGGGGAAATTAATTGAAACAGTAAGGGAAAAGGAACAGTTATTTCAGTCGCTGCTACACCATCCCGCTATAAAAGCAGTCCGTAGCCGCGGTTTAATGCTGGCAATAGAATTTGATAGTTTTGATTTTAATAAAAAAGTAATCGATGCTTTGATTGACCAGGGCGTATTTACCGACTGGTTTTTATTTGCCCCCCATTGTTTACGAATTGTGCCGCCGTTAATTATTACAAATGAGGAGATCAGTGTTGCGTGTAGTTCAATCCTGTCAGCTTTAAATAAAAAAGTTTAATAATAACGGGAAGATCACTGTCATAAAACTGGTTTTGCCTGTTTTCATTGATAAGGTTTTCGCCATTTGAAAGGCATAAGATCGAAGACAATTGATAGCTGTGCGTGCAATTTATTGCAGCTAAGAAAATGATATCGCTCCCCCGTAGCTAAATGAACCCTTTTTTTATTTCAAAATTTTCTTGTTAAATCCGTTTCAATGCATTTACTTTGTAATTCAAAGTACTTTTATGAGTGATCAACACCAGCCGCTGGAAGAGCTGCAGCACATTAAGCGCATGATGGAACGAAGCAGCCGTTTTATCAGTTTAAGCGGGTTTAGCGGTATTGCTGCAGGGATCTGCGCACTTGCAGGCGCCTGGTTCGCCGGTAAAAAAATACAGTGTTGGGTAAATGGTGATTGTACTATTAATGGTTTAATCGACAGGGGAGGCATTCAATTGCTGAATGATTTGCTTTGGATTGCTACCATTACTTTTATCGGCGCTTTTATTTCGGCATTTTTTTTCACTTACCTGCGAACCAAAAAAAATAATAT
>JBDTVX010000411.1:0-4375 GCA_040007015.1 Ferruginibacter sp.
ATTTATATAAAGCAATTTCAAAGCGGGTTAAAATGCCAATTTGTAAACGGCACGTATGCAGGAACAGGCCTTGGCCTGTTCTTTCCAAATGGCTTACCCTATCACCTGTCTGACCTTCGGTGCTGACCGGTAGTTGAACAGGCCATGGCCTGTTCCTACATACGCCTGACCCACGCACTCAATCTCCGCGTCGGTAAAAGATCCACATAGATATGCGGTTGCAGGGGAGCCCCGCCACGGCGGCGACAATGTTGAATAAAGAAATTTAGCTGGCTAAAAAAGCCTGGCTGCGAAATCCATAAGCATTTCGGGAATCCCATAAAAAACAAATGCCTGGCTCAAAAAGAGATAAGGTCTCAGGCATTGGCGAAGTCTACATTTCAGGCAAGTTTTGGAAAGTCAAAAAAGAGGAATTCTTTTTTAGCTTTTTTAAAATCCGCCCACTTTTTTAATTGTACCTGTATAGCAAATACGCCACAGGTAGGCAAATTATCGATCCTGGGACCATCAGTTAATGTGTTTACAAACTCTGTAATCCCGGGGTTGTGGGAAAAAATTGCAACGGTATTTAAAGAATCGTCTAGCTGCTCCACCACTTCATTGATAACATCAGCCGTTGCATGATACAACATCGATACATACAGGATCGCGTCTTCTGCTTTGCCATAAGTTTCACAGAATAATTCAGCAGTTTTTTTAGCTCTTTTGGCGGGGCTTGATACAAAAGCATCTACCGGGATATTTTTATCGATCAATCTTTTTGCCATCACCGGTGCATCTTTTTTCCCCCGGTCGTTAAGCGGTCGCTCAAAATCGTTGAGCGAGCCAATATCCCAACTGCTTTTTGCATGACGGACTACCAGGAGTATTTTGTTTTCATCCTCTAAAGGGATAGCGGAGAATTTTTGCTTATTGTCATTCATTTAACAAAAATAAATTTATTATTAAAGTGTTTCACAATATCAAGCGGTTTTTTTCTTTATTCAATCGTACCGGATTTACGGCGAATGCTAATATGCCCTCACATTCTTTCCTTCCATAAAATTCATAAAAGCCTTATTACAAACGCGGTTCCCACCGGGAGTAGGATAGTTGCCTGTAAAATACCAGTCACCGGTATTGGTAGGGCAGGCTAAATGTAAAGTTTCAATGGTTTGGTAGATCACACTCACAGGAATAGTAAGTTCTTTTGGAGTGATCAGTTGGGCAATTTTATCAGATATCTCCTCCAAAGTAAATGATTTGTACAATTTCCTTACTACATTTTCTGTATGTAGTTGATTGTTGCGCTGCAATTCCTTACACCTGGTTAGCAGATCCTCTAATAAACATTCCTGTTTTCTTTCCTGTATTAATTCGATCGCGGCTTTAAAGGCGATAAAATCTCCCATTTTACTCATGTCAATTCCATAGCAATCCGGATAGCGTATCTGTGGCGCAGATGAAACGATAATAATTCTTTTGGGTTCCAACCTGGATAGCATCCGGATGATACTTTCCTTTAGCGTGGTTCCCCGTACAATGGAGTCGTCAATAACCACCAGGGTATCAATATTTTTGCGAACGGTGCCATAAGTGATATCGTAAACGTGCTGCACCATTTCGTTCCTGCTGCTGTCTTCTGTTATAAATGTACGCAGCTTAACATCTTTGATCGCAATTTTTTCAAAGCGGATCTTCCGGCTGATCATTTCAGTTAATTTGGCTTCATCAAAATCGTTACCCCAGCTTAAAATGCGTTCCACTTTAATTTTTTTGAGATACTCATCGGCACCTTTTAAGAGGCCGTAAAAGGCGGTCTCCGCTGTATTGGGGATAAACGAAAAAATGGTATTCTTTAAATCATAATCTACTGCCTTTAAAACGGGTTCACTTAAATACCGGCCAAGCGCTTTTCTTTCCTTATAAATTTTTTCATCGCTGCCCCGGCTAAAATAAATGCGTTCAAAACTACAGGCTTTTCGTTCTTTAGCTGGTATAATTTGCTCAATATGGTAACTGCCATCCGGGGCCACCATCAGGGCGCATCCGGGCATCAGTTCCTTTACTTCATTTTCCCCTACATTAAATGCAGTTCTGATGGCGGCCCTTTCGCTGGCGGCAACTATTACATCATCATTTACATAATAATAAGATGGCCGTATGCCATGCGCATCCCGCATCACAAAAGCGCTGCCGTTTCCCACCAGGCCACAGAAGTTAAACCCACCGTCAAAAAGCGGTATTGCCTTTTTCAACACTTTGATCATATCCAGCTGACCGGGAAAAGCCTCGTCTGCTTTGACCATGAAATGATGTAATACTTCCATCATTGCGGCAAGATCGCTTTGCCGCTGAAACGGGCCAGGGTCGATATTGATGAGCCCAAATAATTCTTCCGTATTTACTAAATTGAAATTGCCTGCCAAAGCCAGGTTTCTTGAAGGGATGGTATGTCTTTTTATAAACGGATGGCAAAATTCTACATTGTTTTTTCCCTGGGTGCCGTAGCGTAAATGGCCCAATAATAATTCGCCCAGGTAATTTACGTGGCCCTTCATCAGGCCCGGATGATTTTTTATATCGGGCTGGTATTTTTCCAGCTCCTCTATTTCTTTTCCGATTTGCAAAAAAAGATCCGCAATGGGTTGATTGGCGCTGCTTCGGAGGCGGTGTAAAAAAGGGTAACCAGGCTCAACATTCAGCTTTACGGTAGCGATACCGGCGCCATCCTGGCCCCGGTTATGCTGTTTTTCCATCAATAAATATAACTTATTGAGTCCATACAAAACTGTTCCATACTGCTGCTGATAATAACTGAAAGGTTTGCGAAGGCGGATAAAGGCGAGGCCACACTCGTGTTTGATTTCGTCGCTCATGAAGTAAAATAAGTTGCAAAGTTACAGAATTGCAAACTAAAAATCCCGGCCAAAGAGCCGGGATCGCCCATTAATATTTTTTGGTTAAAGTCCGCTTATACAGAGGCCGACCTGGTAGGGCCGTATGGACGGTCCTGCAACATCTTTCAGCAGCGCGGTAATCGCGTAAGATCCGAATAAAGAAAAATTGCCAATACCAACCCTGGCGGTACCTGCCAGGCGGGTGCTATTAAAAAATGATCTCCTGCTTTCTTTTTCGGTAAAATTGCCAATGGTGGTGTTGCTTTTATTTTCCAGTGTTTTTCCCTTGGTATGCGCATTTAGCATGGTACCCACTTTGACACCCAATGCTAATTTCCAGCTTCTCTTTTCGTTTACGGGGTCAAAAGTATACCTGAGCTCTATGGGCACTTCAAGGAAAGTAATTGCCAGCTTATACTTTTTGAAATGGTCGGTAGAATCGAGGGGCCTGAAGGGCAGTAGTGTGGAAGCTGAATTTACATCCACATTCGTGTTCTTAAAAAAGGTGCTGCTATGGCTGATACCCAGGCCCAGTGCAACGCTCCAGCGTGGATCGCTTTTAAAGGGCTTATTAAGCATGACGGCAATATTAAGGCCACGTGACAGCCCCTTCATCCTGCTTTTTATACTATCGGGGGCTCCGCTCCAATCGTCTTTACTGATAGCAATCATAAAATGGTCGCCGGCGCGATCGATGGTCACTTTACTCCAGTCTTTTTTTGATTTGGGTGTTTCAGTTGGTTGGGTTTCCTGGCAAAATGCCGTATTGAAGAGTGTTACTGCTAAAACTACGGATAATATTTTCTTCATAATTAATTTTGAATGTGCAAAATAACGGCAAATAATCTAATGAAGCGTTAAATTGGTCGTGTTTGATTATATTTGCATCCTCATTCTTCAAAAATAAGCCGAAGAAAGGGCCTATAGCTCAGTTGGTTAGAGCACCTGACTCATAATCAGGTGGTCCCTGGTTCGAGCCCAGGTGGGCCCACTGAAAATCAAGCACTTGCGAGATAACTTCTTCAGGTGCTTTTTTGTTTGATACATGATTTGATACATGTTTTTGAGGGTTCAAATTTTTGATAAATCTTTGTATTCTAAATGAGGATGTATGGGAAAAGTGAGCATTCCTACGAAATACCTTTCCAACAGGAATTATATCAGGGAAGTATCCGTAGAAGGAAAACATTCAGGTAAATTTTATTTTCGTTTTGCAATTTATGAATTGTACGTGGCTCAGATTATCAGAGCCGGAAATTGTATAACGCTATTAAGTAGCCCTTTCGAAATTACCCGCGACAATTTTTGGAACACCCATTATTTTGAGGATATCACGAGGCATATATTCTGGACCTTTAATAAAAGCTTCCTGCTAATATTGATGTATAAAATCGAAACGTTGCCGCATGCCGTTTTGAACAGGTGTCATGAATTACTAGTCCATAATTTTCAACCTTATAATGATCAGCCTCGTGAAGATGATTTCGATGAAGAAC
>JBDTVX010000412.1:0-4374 GCA_040007015.1 Ferruginibacter sp.
TTGATATTGGATCTGCGGTACAATGGGGGCGGGTCATTGGGTGAAGCGCTGGAGCTTGCAGGTATTTTTATCAACGAGGGATCGCTCACATCTACAAAAGATAAAACGGGCAAAGTGCATTTTTTAAAAGATCCGAACAGGGGTACAATTTATGATGGCCCATTGCTGGTAATGGTGAATACCATGAGTGCATCCGCATCTGAATTGGTAACTGCAGTGTTACAGGATTATCACCGGGCATTGGTTGTTGGTAGCCCAACTTATGGCAAGGGTTCAGCGCAGGTTATTTTGCCGATGGATACAACCGGTAATTTTTCAAAAACCACTAAATATGACAGTTATGTCAAAGTAACCCGCAGCAAATTTTACCGTGTAGACGGGTCCACTACCCAATGGAAAGGCGTTATACCGGACATTGAATTGCCGGATATGTATGCGCTGGATAAGCTCAGGGAGAAAGGCACTATTTCGGCCTTGCAGCCCGACAATTCAAAACCTGCGATTTACCAGGCCCTTCCTGCAATACCCTTTGCCCAACTGAAAGCGCAAAGCAATGCGAGGGTAAGTGCAAGCAATGATTTTACGGCAATTACTAAATTTGTAGCATGGTACAAAACTATGGCGGGGGTAAGGATCATTCCTTTGCAATGGACGGGTTATACCGACTATTATAAAAAAGTTACCGATATGTATCATTCTATTGAAGGTGAAGCTGATAGCATGAAGCTCACGGCGACCAATAACAGTCTTGATATGCAGCACCGGCAATTGATTACAGAACAAAGCAAAACCATCAATGAAGTAAACATTAAACGAATAGAAAAAGATAACTATATTGCCGAATCTTATAAAATAATGCAGGATTGGCTGAGATGATTAGTAATGAATGATGAAAAATGAATAATGAATAATGAATAATGAATAATGAGTGTGTTTGCGATAACTCCTTACTTATCACTGATCGCAGATTACCCTTTCATAAACCCTAAAAAAATATAATGAAGCAATTTTCCTTTTTTATTAACCTGGCGCTGTTTTTATTTTTTGTTAATGGTAAAACAGTTGCCCAGGATTTTGAAAATCCCGGTACTTACATGGGCTATATCAGTAAGCAGCATCAAACAATTGCCAAAAGGTTTCTTGCCTATAACAGCGCTTCATCACACGGCAAAAAGGCAAAAAAAGTAGAGGCTTTGAAAGAGAAATTATTGGATGAGATTCAGGAAAGCAGGATGAATATCAGTGGCATGCCGTCCTTCAAAAATGATAAATCTTACCGGGATTCCGCGGTTTCTTTTATGAAACTATATTACAATGTATTGAATGAAGATTATAGTAAGATCGTGAATATGGAAGAAATTGCCGAGCAATCCTATGACCTGATGGAAGCCTATATGCTGGCAAAAGAATTGGTAGATAAAAAAATGGATGATGCCAGTACTGCGCTTCAGAATGAGGGGAAAAAATTTGCTGCTGCTCACAATGTTAATTTAGTGAGCAGTGAGGACGAAATAGATGTGATGATGAAACAGGTGGGTGAAACGATTGGCTATTATAATCCGGTATACCTGGTATTTTTTAAAAGCTTTAAGCAGGAGGCTTACCTGGTGGACGCGATTGGGAAAAAGAATATTAACGGAATTGAGCAAAACAAAAATGCACTGTTGCAGTATTCGCAGGAAGGGCTGACAAAACTGGAAAAGATAGCTTCCTTTCATTCAGATAATTCACTGATTACAAATTGTAAGCGCCTGCTTGAATTTTATGTAAAAGAAACCACCGACAAGATCCCAGCTATATCTGATTATTTATTGAAGCAGGAGGCCTTCGAAAAAATGAACAAGGAATTTGAAAAAAAGTCAGAACCTACGAAAGATGAAGTAAATACTTTTAACAAAGCAGTAAAAGATGTGAATAGCGCAGTTAAGTCGTATAATGACAATAACAATTCACTCAATCAAAGCAGGAACGGCCTGCTGAATAACTGGAACAGTGCGGTGGACGTTTTTTTTGATAATCATATGCCGACCTACAATTAGAGGTTGAAGGTGTGAGCTCAATGGTGAAGGTTGTTGGTGTAAAGTGGAAAATGGAAGGTTGAAGATTGATGGTTGTTTGGACCATAAGCCTTACACCTCACACCCCTTACCTTACAACTTTTGTAAATAATTTTAACTCCCCGGGTCCTTTCGCCGTTGGCGCATCAGGATATAGTGGAACCGATTTTTATGAGAAACTACGAAGATACATACCGGCACAAAGGGCTGCGAAAAAAATTAATGGGCATCCTGCGTGATAAAGGCATCACGGATGAAAACGTGCTTACGGCTATGGCCAATATCCCCCGTCACTTTTTTCTGGATAGCGCCTTTGATGAGACGGCCTATGAAGACAGGGCATTCCCGATCAGTGAAGGGCAAACGATCTCGCAACCTTATACTGTTGCCTACCAGACACAATTATTACAGGTAAAGCCTTACGACAAGATCCTGGAAATTGGTACCGGTAGTATCTACCAGGCAACAGTATTGGCAGAGATGGGAATGCAGGTTTTCACGATTGAGCGGCAAAAGGCCTTATTTGAAAAAACAAAGCAATACATTTTCAAAAGCAAGTACCCCAACTTAAAATTTTTTTTTGGCGACGGGTACGAAGGCCTGCCAACCTATGCGCCTTTTGATAAAGTGATCATTACAGCGGCTGCTCCATTCATTCCGCCTAAATTAATTGAACAACTAAAACCGGGTGGTAAAATGGTAATACCCGTAGATGAAGGCGTACACCAGCGCATGTTGCGCATCACTAAAAATGCGGATGGCACTACCAGTGAGGAAGCTTTCCTGCATTTTTCTTTTGTGCCGATGCTGACAGGGAAAAATGGATAATTTGCTAATTTGAAAATGTGAAAATGTTGGTTGGTTGATGCATCCTGTTTTGAATTGAAGAAATGTAGCCGATATATTTTACTGCACGCGTAAAAAATCAGTAAACAGAAAACAGTAAACTGCTTTATGAAATTATTTTCTAAGATCACTTTTATTTTTAATGTAAGTTTTGTTATATTTATCTTGCTTGGATATATAGAATTCAGTCATAAAAAAAGTAATGTTGGTAATAATATAATACCATTGCCTTTTGTGACCGGCGTTCTGGTGATCCTGGGTGTACTTGCTGTTTTTATAAATTTTATTTTCTGTTTGGCTGCACTGATTCCGTTGTTTTCAAAAAAAATGAAACAGCCACCCCGGGCATATTCCAAATTGCCGCAGCAGCGGGAAGGTTGTGATGATACAGACAACAGCACTGGCTCAATGGAAGTTATCACTAACCGGGATCAGGAGCCACAACCTGGAATGACCCCGGCCCCTCAATGGCTTCTTATCGTTAACTTTATATTTCTGTTAGTACAGGTATATTATTTTTTCATTTAGCGAGATAAATAGATACGCAATATATTAAAAGACAGGCCCGCCAAATTGTTTGTAATATTCACCGCATTCTTTGTGGCGAATGCATTAATAGCGGAATGTATTGGGGGAGTACAGCAGCTGCGTTCCGGTTATCCCGCCCGGGGCGGGACCGGCTGCGGAGGCGAAAGCGGTGAATTTAAAAGAGCTAACACATTTCAAAGCCGAGCCAAAAATAAATAAAGATTGATGGTCAATATTGATTTACAATCCTTATCTGATCCAAATTATAGAGTTTTCCTGCAAACACTAAATATTCAATACTCAATAATCAATGTGTAACGCTCAATCAACAAATGCATGACCGCATTTGCATAATCCTCACTCAGGCCCTGGGGGCAAATGTCATATACTTAAGAAAAAATGTCACCCTTCGGGGTTATTATTTCATTGCAAGCAATTATTATTGCTAATTAATAATCTCAAATTATTAAAACCCCGTGGGGATTATATTAGATCGTATAAAGCCCTTAACTAAATGACGCTGGGGCCGGGAGGCAATAAAAAAGCATGGCTATTGCCATGCTGATAAGATCTGAAAAAACTACTTGATTTTATATTAAACAATCAATTTTATTAGTTCAACCACCTTCTCATGTGAAGCGAAGTACGTTGTCTTTTTTGACGATTCCACATATCAACAGTTCCAAAACTACGGTTTAAATTTTCTTGGTTCACATCAGTGGCAACAGTTTCCTTCGTTTCCTGTAATAATTCTTCCAGTTTTTCATCTTTGTTTAAGGTATTCATACCCATTTTGTCACTTTTCATATCTCTAATTTTAATTTACTAAATAATATCGCCGGGAGTCAGTCAGAACGGGACTACCAGAGAATTTCCTTAGCAAGCAACAGTTAGAGAAGCAGTAAATGCCGTATAATTACTGTTTTGCGGCGCAAAGATACGG
>JBDTVX010000413.1:0-4150 GCA_040007015.1 Ferruginibacter sp.
CATAACCAACAAATATGGAAGCTGAAGGATACTGTTTCCAATACGCATCCAAAAGTGCGTCCTCAAAGCTTGCAAATGCTTTATCAGGATTGACGTCACCATTTTGTTTTTGAGAATTACATGCGGTGATAACGGACAATAATGCAACGGCGATAGTAAAAAGAAGTCTTTTCATTAAAAAAATTTGAGTGGCTAATGGAATTTAAAAATATAAAAATTAAACCATGAAATTATAACCTATTAAATATGCCTCCCACAATTGTTTCTAAAGTTATACAGTACCTTATTATTTTACAAGTCTGCTCCGCGTCTATAAAAGTTCAATAAAGGTATGCTGTAAAAGTGAGCCCCGCCAAGGCGGGACAATGTTTAATAGCAGCACTCGGTCAGGACAAAAAAAAGGATATTTAATTTATAAACGAAATGTTCTCTGGCGAAGAATTATGCGACCTGATTTTTATGGTACGTTGCAACACTATATTCCCAACACTTCTTTTAATTTGGCATACCCTGCTTTGCTTACCGGTAACCGGGCGCCCGTTGTGAGTAATACGAGGTGGCTTTCTTTTTCATGCGGGTCGATGCGCGTGATCAATTGTGCATTGATAATATAGGAGCGATGAATGCGGATGAATTCCTGTACCGGCAGGCTGTCTTCAAAATACTGCATCGTCTTCTTCTTTAAAAAGCTGCCCTCTGAAGTGTGTATCTTTACATAATCATCTGCCGCCTCCAGGTATTGTACTTTTGCAATGGGAATGATTTTTATTTTGCCATTGTCTTTCACCACGATACGGTTATTTTGTACGGGCGATTGAAGGGCCGTTTCCACAACCGCCTGTGTAGCGTTTACCCGTTGCAGTTGTACTTTCTGCATTGCTTTGTCAAAGCGTTCCTTGCTAAAAGGCTTTAATAAATAGTCCGCCGCATGTGTTTCAAAGGCCCTGATTGCATACTCTTCAAACGCGGTTGTAAAAATTACCTGCGGTGGATCGTCAATTAATTCCAGCATTTCAAACCCATTTATTTTGGGCATTTGAATATCAAGGAAAATAAGATCGGGCTGGTGTTGCTGAATGGCCTTCAATCCTTCAAATCCATCATTGCATTCCTCCACCACAGTTATATGTGGATAGGATTGAAGGTATTCTTTTACCATCATTCTTGCCAATGGCTCGTCATCAATTAGAATTGCTTTCATACTATTGCGGTATGCTGATTATTGTAATAAATTGTTGCGCTTCTTTTTTTATTTCTAAAAGGTCATAACGGGCGAATAATAAAAATAACCGCCTTTTAATGGATGACAAACCAAAGCCTGTGCCTTTTAAAGGCGCCGAGGTTGATTCGTCAAATGGATTTTGTACTGTTACCCGGAGCATGTCATCTATTTTTTTTGCCCATATAAAAATGGTGACTTCGCCAATAGTATCATACAGGCCAAACTTAATAGCGTTTTCTACAAGTGGCTGTAGCAGCATGGAAGGTAATTTCATTTCCAATGCCGCTTCAGCGATTTCGATACTGGTTTTTAATCGGTACCCAAACCTCACCTTCTCTATATCGAGATACAACTGCAGGTATTGCAACTCGTCTTCCAATGTGGTCCATTGCTGTTCTTCTTTCCTCAAAGTGCCGCGTAAAAAATCGGACAACTGCTGTATCATGTGCCTTGCTTTTTCAGGCTGGGTACCAGTTAGTGCACTGATCGAATTAAGGCTGTTGAATAAAAAATGAGGCTGTAACTGCTGACGCAGCTTATTCAACTCCGCCTCGCGTGCCAGGCGTTCCATATCAAGTTTCCGCTGGTGATCTGCCTGCTGACCCTGTTGTGTGTACCACAGTAAACTCAACATAGTACAGCATCCGATCATTAAAAAAGCAATTGCATACCTGATTGTGGAAGTTTGTGACAGTGATTGCATATACACTGCATCGGTTTTATAAAGAGCCCACAGGCTAACACGCATTATTAACAACCACAGGAAACTGAGTGCAATAGTGATCACCAGCACATACCAGTATTTTTCACGCTTCGGCAAATAGTACCGCATATTATTAATTACGAGCAAACAGGCAGCTCCCAATAAAATATTACTGATAAGACCGTCGGCGACTGCCCTTGAAATTGTAATGCCAAATTCCTGTAACACCTTTATATGAAGTACACACCAGATACACCACCATACAAAGAATACGGCGGAAAAAATGACCTTTACTTTTCGGAGTGGAGAAATATTAAGTGCCAATCAATATGCTGTTTATTCCGGTGAACTGATGCAGGCTTTGCTGTAATAATTGCGTGGCCGTTCTTTTAACCCTGCGAATATACATATCCGCATCGGCTTCTTCCTTTAATATGGAATAGATTTCGGCACCATCTGTGAAATGTATCAAAGAATGCAATTCGGTTACATCTATAAATTTCCATTTAACACCAACAGCAGGTTCTCTTTCATAACTTATGCAATCGCCCTCCCCCAGAAGCCGGGCTTTATGAAAAGCATGTAATTGATCATCTGCATAAATCAATCTTAGCTGCTCCTCAAATTGCGGGATATGATTTCCGTTACCGCAAAAAATACGGAATACCAATTTTGCAAGAAACCAATTCATTTCATAAAATTTTGGTGATGATAAGATGATGTGTTGGGGTTTGGAAGTTAAGAGTTATGGGTTACGAGTTACGGGTTAGGGATTACGAATAATGGTAAGAAATTTTAAAACTATCTACGCTCCACTCGTCACTCCTAACTCATCACCACTCCTAACCCGTAACCCCTAACTCTTAAATCCTCACTCGTATCTCCTCACCCGTAACTCATTCTAATAGCTCCTGATTTCTATTCCGCCAAATACGGCGGACCCTTTTAAGATGAGGACTTTATCCGGGTTGATGGTTGCGGAAGGATTAAAACTTCTTTTATCATCCACGGCATGGAATGCACCATCAATATTATTTTGGATTGTCCAGTGCGGGGGCACCACTAATTTTGCGCCGCCAAATACCATCTCTAATTTAATCATTACCTGGCCATTTATGTCCGCCTGGCTAAGATCAATTTCCGCACCGCCAAAAACACAGGAAATTCGCCCTCCCTGGAAATTTTTGGAAACCACCATTTTATTCACACCGCTAAAAACAGAACGGATAATGAGGTAATCACTGCTGTCCAAACTAGGGCTGCCGGTCAGGTAGTCTTTTGTGGTGCCGGGCAAATTTTCCCATTTATTGTCATTGGGATCATTTTTCATATCAACCCACTTATTTCTTCCGGGCCTGAGAATAAACGCTACTCCCAGCACAATGATCATAATTGGCCAAAACATCGGTCTGAGGCCTAATTCAGGAATAAACTCGTTGATCAGGAAATATCCTCCTACGGCTATCAGGATAAACCATGCATTGTTCCTGAAATTACTTTTGAACCCGATAAATATACCAATCACGATCAATATCATCGGCCATTTAAAAATCCAAACGGGCATAAAAAAACCCATATTCCGTAAAAGTAAGGCAGCCCCGATAGCTACCAGTATTAAACCGCCAATAACTCTGCCACCTTCCCCCTCTCCAAATTTTTTATTCTTTTCCATTATTTGTGATTTTTATACAGCAAATATATAATGGCTTTATAATCTATAAAAGATGCTTTAGGCGATAGCAGGGTAAATGGCGGTAAACTGCAGGATTTTGTAGGTGGGAATGAGGGTTAGGGTTAGCACTACCGGTAAAGAAAAGTGATCAGGAGCATTTATTTTGATCATGGGGCCGTAATCTGGCGGAGCGGTACAAAACAGACACTTTCGGGAAACCAGCTTTTACGGACCTGTCCACCCTACCTGATCAACACCACATAGCCCCTTCTTTTCAATTTTTCGTTCCGGAAATCAGTTCCTTCAGCATACCAGACATAGGTAGCAGGTTCCTGTTTATTGCCCTTGTAAGTGCCATCCCACCCACCCGATTCAATATTTGTATCGTTGTATAACAATTGCCCCCAACGGTTATATACCCTAAATACATCCAGGGATTTTAACCCTAAAGTAACCGGCCTGAAAAAATCGTTCCGGCCATCACTATTAGGTGTAAACGCAGTTGGAACATAGATGCCTGCAGCAACCTTAAATACTTTAACGTGAATACTGT
>JBDTVX010000414.1:0-4060 GCA_040007015.1 Ferruginibacter sp.
TTCATCGTTTACTGCTTGCATCATTTTAGTATTTTGATATTTATTTTACCTAATTCTTTTACACCAGGGAATAGTCTTCGAAAGGGATACCCCGCATTACTTTTTCAATAAGCGGCCTGTTATCTTTTATACTCAATAACATACCTACTGAATTAAAAGTTAGTTTTAGTAACCCGGAAAAGCATTTATTGAATGGGTCTTTTTCATGCACGCCGATTGAAACAAATGAATAAGATTTTTTATACACCATATTCCTGGCATAATTGACCAGCAGCTTCACCAATTTTTTTTCATGGTCGTCCACGGCTAAATATTTTATATACATCATGCGAACAGGTTCATTTAATAACGGCATTTTTGAAATGCCCGACAGTTTGCTAAAAATATTCATCAGCTTTAGCAGCCATTTCATTTTCAGCGATAGTTTTGTCACTATATTTTGTTTTACATCCATGGTATCTGTTAAGCACATGACTGCCATAATATTATTTTTATCACGGATCGTAAAAATATGCGTGCCTTCCAGTTTTTCTTTTGTTATAACCGCTCCCAGTTGGTACCTGCAATAATGGCCATTTAAGAATTGAATGATTTCATCCGTAATATTACTTCGCTCAATTTTATGATTTGGATGGAAAGCAATCCTTTTTTTCCCGATAAACTGGTGAATATTAAAAATGCCAATATTATCAAAATCAGGGATATTGGGCCTGTTTTTAAAAAATGAAACCGGCCTGGTATTTCCTTTTGAAACATTGAGAAAGGCAAGGTCTGCACCCACCGATATCACATAATTGGCCATCTCATTGCACAATTGCAAACCAATTCCCTTATTCCTGTATGATGCCGATACTTTAAAATCACCGATATATTGAAGGGGAAAAATCTGTCCGCCCACATATACCTGTTGAAGAGAAACACAAAGGGAGCCAATAATAGTTTCGCCGTCCAGTGCAACAAAGACTTTTGTGTCTCCCCGCATTTGCAGCAGTTTAAAAAAATCCGGTTTGCGGTCAATACGCAAAGGTGTTACTCCCAACATTCCGGAAGCAGCAGTAAGCTCAATCAATTGTTGATTATCACCTTTATTTGCTAACCGGTATCGAAGCATTTACGTTAATTATTAAAATCCTGAGAAAGTTTTGACTCTGATTAAATATAATAACCAATGTTAAAATAAAACTATTTCTCTGAAAATCTTACCATAATTTATTTGATCACGTTTTGTTTGGCCGTTCGTTACTTTTTGAAAAATGATCAACCTGCGGCCTTCTCTCTAATGCGCGTTTGTAATACCGATCATCAAAATAAAAATCAATTTTTTGCAGCGATACCGTTGGCAGCGTTATTATTAATTAAAGACAGCATCTGATCAAATGTTTGTCTTGAAAATTTATCAAAAGCTCCCTTCTGCGAAAATGTTGCCAGTTTGCTTAGTTGGGGTTTGCCTTCAAAACGAGTGTTATCGTGGTAATAACCGCTTCCCACCAGGAAATAAGAATTGATCAGGTTTGGCCCGGCGGATGACTTAACCGCAAAATCAATATTTAAATGTTCTGTGGCGGCCAGGTGTATGTCTTTGCCATTGAGTTCAATTTTATTTAGCTGAGCGTTACTATCGAATTTGGCTACATTATAGGCAGGCAGATACGTAGTTGTGCAGGATAGGTTTTCAGAAAAATCCATCCCGGCATAATCCAGGTCCCAGAACATATAAGCAGTTTCGAGCTTAATTTGTATGTGGTTGGTATGTTTAAAATCCGTTAAATTTATTTCCATGATCATATCTCTTGGCACTTCATTGCCGGGTGTAAAAAAATAGTCAATAAATTTCCAGTTAGTCCCGTCTTTTACCGATACTGACAATGGTAATGATTGATCAAGTTCGCATTGGAGCAATTTTTCCCGGCTGACTTTGTCTTTTTGTTGCACAAGAGCTGGATAAGAATCTCCATAAAGCGATTTAAACTTTTTAAATAAATAGACCGCCCATGCTGAATTTTTAGCCCTTAAAACCAACTTGCCGGTATGAGCACCAGCTGGTTTTTTAAAATCAAGAATCACATCACTGGTATTTTGGCCAGGTAAACGGTTGGTGAAAGAATAATAGCTTTCATCAATGGCCGATAGTTCTTTCCTGGCATTCTGGTGTTCACCGATGGAAGCTTTTTCCGGGTTAACAGGCCGGCGGTAAACCATTAGCTTTCCATCATGATTCAGCAATACTTTATTGTCTTTTTCATGCGTTACCTGCAATAGCTTTGTTTCATGGATCATCAACTCTTCATTACTTCCGCCACATAACTGCAAATGGAATTTGTCGTTTATTGGGTCGATACCCGATAAAGGCATATAATCGGTTCTTTGTAATGGTGCAAATATGGCTCCGCTGTATAAGATACCCGCCAACTCGCTATTGCTTCCATTGAGGTTATAGACCTGGGGACTGCACCCCAGGTTTAGGGTCCCGGTATTGGAGGAAGTAGCCGGTTCATCATGGGCTACAGAAGCCGCGACGATAATCGCGATTATGCCGGCAGCTGTCAGGGAAAGCCCAATAGTGCTGACTACCTTCGATTTCTTTGTAGCGGTTTTATCGAGTTCATAGACATCAAGCTGGTAAATATCTTTAACCGGCAAACTAAAATGCGATTTATTGCTCGTTGATTCCCGGCTATAAAGATGGACTTCGTATAGCACGATACCGTTATCTATTTTGTAAAATCTATTTGGGTAGCCGTTCATTGGATGAAGGTATTTTGTATGTTCATCGGGCAGGATATCTACTTCTCCTTCCAGGTTTTCGTTGTTCATTTTTACCTGTGTCAGTGCAAAACTTTGGTCATTGGCATGGAGTATGAAATATTTTCCGCCGGTAATTAATTTTTCAAGGGTAGCAGCATCCGTTTTATTAGCCCTATCGACTTTATAATAATGCAAAAAGCAACCGCTAAGGCTTACAAGCCCGAAAATAATAATGGCATAAAGAGCCCATTTTTGTTTCCGGATAATTTTATAAACAGACCCGCTAACAGCAGACCAAACGGCAGTAAGAAGAATAATAAATGATTTCATAATGATTATTTTAGAATGGTTGAAATATATTTGTTTTACCTGCCAATACTCAACTTAACATTTAAATTTATTACCTCTACAATTGTCTTTGAATCTTTCCAGATTCAAATTATTTCAATAAATGTTTCATAAAGACGAAGCGTTATTTAGCCAGGATGCGGAATTCACCCAATGAATGTTTTTACAATATTAATATTCTGTATCCCTTACTGCCTACCTGAATTGACAGTTGGTCATTTTGAATTGATATTCTGCCAACCTTTTGAATTTGCTGGTTTTGTTTACTTCATTGCAGATTAAAAAATAACCATCCGCTGATAGCTAGGTGGTATTGGTAACTGTTTTTTATACTTGTGTTATCCGGAGAGGGAGCAATGCCGAAACTGGGAAATAATTAGAAAATTGAATACGCTGCCATTTCCGCATGAGCAGGAATGTTTATGGGTATCATTGACAAAGCACGGGAATAAAATTATGCAATAATTTTTAAGTTCCATACAAATCCTGGGGTATTTCTCAAAGTTGTTCGAATGCCAACCTGTTTAAAATTGCTGCTCATTTTGGAAAAACCGCCATAAATAATTAAAAGCCGCTTGAAGGTTGGCAATCCCTGTGATATCATTCCCGGCACATACAATGAGTCGTTTCTTTTGCGCCCTGCCTACGGGGTTGATCATTATTTTGTACTTTTAACAAAAGGTACCCTGTAAAATCAGTAGTATTAAAAATATTCATGGTTCCAAATCTACATGCTGCTTCTATGCTCCAGGATTATCTGAGTAATCAATATTCGTATGATGAGATGTTGGGGAAAGATGGAAACCTTCGCCCCCACTGGGAAGCTTTTTTTCAATCTTTCAATCAATTGGGTAATGCGGAGATGCAAAACCGGAATAGTGAGATTTTAAGGCTGCTAAAAGAAAACGGGGTTACTTATAATATCATTGGAGACAGTTCTGTTGTAAACCGCGACTGGAATGTAGAC
>JBDTVX010000415.1:0-4037 GCA_040007015.1 Ferruginibacter sp.
TTTTCGTCTCGAATCCTACTCCATTTTTTTTACTTTCATCCCGTTAGGGATGGTAGGTCGGTAGAAAGAATATGAACAATGTAATATGTCCGCTGGCTACCGGACAATATGTAGATTTAAGTTCAATTGCTTCCAGGAGTGCTTGTTTATTATATTTTCAAAATAATAACCACCTATCGTCCGCTAGCCAGCGGACGCATTGAACCATTGCTATCTTTTTCTGCCAATATATCGTCCGCTGGCCAGCAGACGGCTTGAATTAAAATCGTCTTTCAAAAAATTCAACTACAAAAATTCCCCATTTCCTTTGTCTGTAAAGGATTTCATAGTTTTCTTGCAGACACTATGTAGCAGCCACCAGCATTGCCGGCAATCCAAAACTACCGTGTTGGTTATGGTGTTTAAAAAGAGGATATCAATTATATAATAAAAACAGCATTTGGCAGAAGGCACAAGCAGACTCTTTCATCAATAGTTTCTTTCAGGTTTGTAGTAGCTTTTTGGTGTCGTCACAAGCGGACGGTTGCCCCAAAAAGCCTCCAGGCGGATGCTTGCGCCAACAATCGCCATACATCAAAATAAAGTATCAGCATTGCTGCAACCTTCAATAACAAATCAATAACTCCCCACTCAGCTGGCCATTGATCCCTGCACTAGTTGCAGGATTCACCAGTAACCGGAACGATTTTTACCGTATTTTCCCCTTTCGAAAAAACAAAAATTTGTGGACATAATCACCTATTGATACATTTGCATCTATCAATGTATTTGAAATGGATTTGAAGCAGCTTGAAAAGATTTCAAAGGCCCTTGGCGATATCCACCGGCTTAAGATACTGGCGGATATGGCAGCAGGAGGAGGGTCAATTCAATGCGCCCGGATAATTAATATTATGCAACTGGCCAGCCTTCCGTGAGCCATCGGCAAAACACTCATTGAAGCTGGCCTGATTGAGCCTGAAAAAGAAGGCCGCAGTTATACTTACCTGCTCAATGAGTAATTATTAGTGGTATTTATTAAAGAATTAATGGTATTTGCGGGAGATTAAATGCTTGATATGAAAAACCTGTCTGATTTTTGAAAGATAAATATGCTAAAATAGCAATGTAATTTAATTGTAATGTGATATCGAAAAATTATCTTTGTCTGTTTTTTTATTACCGCGAAGCTTGCCATATAAAATTTAGGATCAGACTTTATTAAAAAAGTAATCATTTCACCAGTATTTAATATGACTCAACAAATAGAAAAAAAACAACAGCGGTCGAAATTAATATCGGTTACAGGGTTAATATTATTTCCTTTTTTGCTGTGGTCGCAGGTGGGCACGAAAGATAGTTTACTGGCTGAAGTAACCCTCCAAAAGGCGGTTGATTATGCGGTCATACACCAGCCGCTGATTCAGCAATCATTGATCGATCAGCAAATAACAGAATCTACCATTAAAAGCAAACTTTCAGATATTTACCCGCAAATTAATTTTGATTATAGCCTGCAGCATAACTTTATTACACAGACTACAGTATTTAACGGGAACACAGTTAAGATCGGCAGTAATAATTCATCCGGCGGCTTCTTTACATTTAAACAGTCCATTTTTGATAAAGATGTATTACTGGCAAGTCGCACCAGGACGGATGTGCGGTTGCAGGCCAGGCAGGCAACCAGCAACAACAAAATTGACATTGCCGCGAATGTATCCAAAGCATTTTACGATGTATTGTCAACTATGCAGCAAATTAAAATATCGGATGAAAATATTTTGCGGATCGAACGGAGTTTAAAAGATGCTTATAATCAATACAAATCGGGTATTGTTGATAAGATCGATTATAAGCGTGCAACTATCACACTCAATAATGCCAATGCCTCCAAAAGAAGTAATGAAGATCTGTTGAAAGCAAAACTCGAAAACCTTAAATCGCTGATGGGTTACCCGGTATCCGCCAATCTGAATATTGTTCACGATACAACCCAAATGGAAAAAGAAATACTGTTGGATACATTGCAGGCTCCGGATTACACCGCAAGGATAGAATACAGGATACTGGAAACGCAAAAGCGACTTTTACAGTACAATGTAAAATATAACAGGTGGAGCTATCTTCCAACAGTTTCTGCAAATGGCGCATACAATCTTAATTATCAAAATGATAAATTTGGCAAAATATATAGCAATAATTTCCCTAATTCCTTTGCTGCCGTTACGCTGGGGTTTCCTATTTTCCAGGGGTTTAAACGAAAGGCGGATATCCGCATCGCGGAACTTGATTTACAAAGAAATGAACTGGATATTATTATCCTGAAGAATATGGTAAATGCAGATTATGCACAGGCACTGGCATCCTATAAAAGTAACCTCCATAATTATCTTGCTTTAAAAGAAAATCTTTCCGTGGCGCAGGAAGTGTATGATATCATTCAATTGCAATATCGCTCGGGTATCAAAGCATACCTGGAAGTGATCACTTCTGAAACGGATCTGCGTACCTCACAAATTAATTATTTCAATGCCATGTACCAGGTGATGGAAAGTAAGGTAGATGTACAAAAGGCACTGGGGCAAATCAATTATTAACTAACCGTTTATAAAGCTTATCAATAAATTTAAAATTACGCATCGTATGTTTTTACATCCAGCCAAAAAATATATATACTTCGCCACTGTTATTTTGATCGCATCCTGTTCCGGCAAAAAGCCTCCTGCCCAGCAGGCGCCGCCACCTGTAAAAGTTACGTTATATGAAGTCGGGTTAACCGATGCGGTTTATTATGATGAATACCCCGCAACAGTTACTCCATTAAACCAGGTAGAGTTGCGCCCGCAGGTGAGCGGATTTATTAACGGCGTGCATTTTAAAGATGGCGACAGGGTAAGAAAGGGGCAATTATTATATACCATAGATGAACAGTTATATTCTGCCAATTACCAGCAGGCAATAGCTAATTCAAAGGTACAGGAAGCCAATATGAACCTGGCGCAAAAGAATGCTGACCGCTATCATGAACTGGATAAAAATGACGCGGTAGCCAGGCAATTGGTGGATAATGCGGATGCTGCGCTGGAAGTAGCAAAAAAACAATCCGAGGCATCAAAGGCAAATATACAGGCAGTACAAACCAGTGTAAGATATACAAAAGTTTACGCGCCCTTTGATGGCGTGATCGGCATATCGGCCGTTAAAAGCGGTACGGCTGTTACAGCGGGTCAAACTGTTCTCAACACGATATCTTCCGACAGGGACCTGGCTGTTGATTTTAACGTGGATCAAAAAGAAATATACCGTTTTACCAAACTGATGAATGCGCAAAAAAAGCAGGGTGACTCAACTTTTACACTTGCTTTCGGCATAGACGTTTATCCATACCCGGGGAAAATATCCTTGCTCGACAGGGCGGTTAATCCACAAACCGGTACCATTAAAACAAGGCTCATTTTTCCCAATAATAAAAATTTGCTGATCGCCGGAATGGATGGTACCGTGCGTATAAAGAATTCTGCAACCACAAAGGCGGTCATTATTCCTTACAAATCCGTAATAGAGCAGTTGGGTGAATTTTTTGTGTATGTGGCAAATGACAGCAATAAAGTATCACAAAGGAAGATCACGCTAGGCAAGCAGATAGGCAGGGATATAATCGTAAACAAAGGTTTGGAGAGTGGGGAAAAGATCGTTGTGCAGGGGGTTCAGAATTTGCGGGAAGGGGCGGTTATCAATACAGCGGCGCAGACGGTACCAAAGGCGGATACAATGAAAGAGGGTAAACATGATTCAGTTAAATAGCCAATAGTAGCGGTTATTAAAGAAATACCAAAATGATAGCAGAAACTTTTATAAAAAGACCCGTAACGGCAATCGTTATATCCATAGTTATTGTGCTGGTGGGTATAATAGCTATAACGACTTTACCCATTGCGCAATACCCCGACATTACTCCACCAACGGTTACTATTACCGGCAGTTTTACCGGGGCGGATGCGCAAACCGTGGAGCAAACTACCACCACGGCCATTGAAACACAGGTGAATGGTACG
>JBDTVX010000416.1:0-4002 GCA_040007015.1 Ferruginibacter sp.
GACGGTTGCCCGTTGATTGTTGATTGTTGATTGTTGATTGTTGATTTTCGTTCGTCGATTTTTGTTCTTTGATCGTTAATGGTTATGGGGTAAGGGTTGCTTGCTATTTGGCGCTTGTTCTTCATTGATGGTTGACGGGTGGTTATTGAAATTATTGAACAGTGGTGGTCACTAACAACCAACAAACTCTAAACCCGTAACTTTTTACGATCAGCGGCCAACCCTCAACGATCAACTAATATTTGTTTTCTACAACAGTTTTTTCCAATTGTTTTTTATCGTCTTTGTATTTACTCGGGCATTTTAACAAGATACTGGAACACTCAAAAACATCACCCTGCATTTTACCCATCAGTACTATCCTTTCACTATGCTCCAGTTCTGCGGGCTTGGTATTGAGGTAAACTACTTTTGCCCTTGCACCAAGGCTGTCGACGGCAGTAAAAGAAAGATAATTGGGGTTTTTGGCAGGATCATATTCTAAAGGAACAGTTTTATCAAGCCTTGCAATCAGGTGTACAAATTTGCCTTGTTTTTGCTTTGCTGATCCAATGGTATCGTATGTAGACAAATCCACTGACATTATTATTAACGCACCAATTGCTACCGCGATGGCCACCAGGAGTATTATATGAGTTTTCTTCATAGTAGAAATAACGTTATGCCGCAAAGATAACGCAAAACAGCCTTTTAATTTTTGATTTTGTATATGAACCCGAAGAGCCGGTGTTTGAGCTGGAAAGTACCAGGTTTTTAAGCCGGTTTCACATTTTTATTTCTACAAGCCTGCCCCTGCCTGGAGATTGTTTATTTTGATCCGGGTGGTACCGAAAATATATTAAAGACTTTTGCTTTAGGAATTTATTCTAATTATTGAACCGTTTATTGAACAGTCCGTATCTTTGCATCATTTTATCCATGGCGGTGATGGCCTCCATATTTTTATTTAACAAACAGTAATGACTGACCTTTCTCAATTTGATCCAAACACAGTTGGTAACCCTAACAACAATATTTTCGGCCTACCATTTCTTGAAGAAGATGCCCGGTTAATAATTTTACCTGTCCCCTGGGAAGTAACGGTAAGTTGCAATGCCGGTACAGCAAGGGCTCCGTCGCATGTATTTAAAGCAAGTTTGCAGGTAGACCTGTTTGATGTTGAATTAAAGGACGCCTGGAAAGAGGGATTATTTATGCGTCCCGTGGACAGAAAGATTTTGATGAAAAGTGATTACCTGCGCAAAGAAGCGGAATTGTACATCAATTACATTGCGGAAGGGGAGAGTGTACAGGATAATAAATTTATGTGCAAAACATTGAAAGAAGTAAATGCCGGCAGCAACTATATGAATGACTGGGTATTTCAGCAAACCAAAGAACTGCTGGATGCCGGTAAATTGGTTGGCTTATTGGGTGGTGACCATAGTACGCCACTGGGATTTTTCAAGGCAGTTGCTGAGAAGTACGGTGATTTTGGTATTTTACAGGTAGACGCACATTGTGATCTGCGGAAGGCTTATGAAAATTTCAATTATTCGCATGCCTCAATTATGTACAACGCATTAGAGGAGATCCCCCGGCTGAAAAAGTTGTTACAGATCGGTGTCAGGGATTTTTGTGAAGAAGAATGGGATTATATAAATAAAAGTGATGGGCGCATTGTAACCTATTTTGATAAAGATATTAAGGAGCGCTTATACGAGGGGCAAACCTGGCAAATGATGGTGAATGAAATGGTAGCTCACCTTCCGGAAAAAGTATTTATCAGTTTTGATATTGATGGCCTGGACCCGAAATTATGCCCGCATACGGGTACACCTGTACAAGGTGGTTTTGAATCGGAACAAATATTTTACCTGTTTAAAAAACTATTGGAAAGCGGCCGCAGATTAATTGGTTTTGATCTGAACGAAGTAGGTGTAAGCCATGATGAATGGGATGAAAATGTAGGGGCAAGATGTCTTTTTAAAATGTGTAATATGCTTATAAATGCTAACCCGGTGGCGGTATCGTCACCAGTTCTTACCTTACACCCGGTAGCAACCAATTAAGGGCCCCGGATCGAATAATTTGCAATTCTTCTCTCACCAAACAGTAACTCCGGGAGCCATTTGGATTCCAATATGTACACTTTCATCATAAAAGACAGCGGGCCCGATTTGGATATCATCATCACCAGGGCAATGCTTGCTCTTGCTGCAATAGCAGCAATGGTGTATCAAAGTGAAGGATATTACTATTTGAACCTTTCATTAGCTGCAGCATTGTTAATTGCCGCTGTTTTTATAAAATTGTTATTGGTAAAATTCAGGATCCATAAGATTGTTTTGCTATCCGTTGCCGCAGTTATTCTTTTTATAGCAACCCGCTCAATTGCTTTCGCACTAATATTTTTGGTATATGGATATTTGGTTAAATTTTTAAACCGGCAGCCAGTCATAGTAATTACAAATGAAGGGATCACCATAAAAAAACTTTTTGCCAGTCCTGTTTATCGTTGGAATGAATTTTCCAATATTATATTGAAGGATAGTGTGCTTACACTTGATTTTAAGAATAATAAACTGGTACAGGTGGGCATTGATGAAACCAGGGCGGTTGTTGATGAAAATTCGTTCAATGAATATTGTATTGGAAAAGTTGGGAGGCTGATTGGTTGAAAGGTTGAAAAGCAATTCCCGGTCAACAAATCAACTTCTCAACCATCAACTTTATGGAATATCCGGACACTTGCATCTCAGCAAAAACAACTGTTATGCCTGATCAATATTTTTTACCCGTCATACATCCCGCATTCGAATTATTAAAGCGATCTGCCCGGATGCTCCATTTTATCGGTGCATCCATCATTTTAATAAATGGTTTGTACCTGTTGCAGGAAGATCAATCCCACCAGTTATTATGTTATTTGCAAATGATCATCGCGGCTGAAATTTACCTGGTTTTATTTTTAGGAAAATCTTTACTCCGCAATTCACCCGAGTTAAACGTATTTTCCCGCATGATAGAATCCATTACTTTGATGGGAATAGGCTTAACACTGGCCTCGTACGGCCATATTTTTATAGGATGCGTACACCTGCTTATTTCCGCAGGTTATTTCTTTTTATTTTACAGGGAATGGAGGATCATGCGTTCGGAATCCATCAATATCAGGCAAACCGGTATTACTATTCCCAATTTTATTAAAGATGAAGAAATCGCCTGGCCCGATATAAAATCCATTATTCCCAGGTATCATTCCATCATTATTGAAACTTTTCGCCACAAAAAAATACAATTTAAGCTGCGTAAAAATTTAAAAATTGAGGAACTGCAACAAATTGACGAATTTTGCAGGCAGCATTTAGCAAGCTGACGTAAGGTTAAGGTAAAAGATGTAAGGGGTAAGTTGTAAGGTAAATACCGGCATATAGCTTACACCTTTTACCTTTTACCCTACACCTTGCATTTCACCTTACAACTTTTTATGCAATTGGAACAAAGCCCTTACATACTTTACTCTGACGGGGAAGGGAATATATTTGAGGATACTACATTATATGCAACAGGCCGAAGCGGATGGGATGCATTGCCTGTGCCGCTGGACGAATGGATCGGGCTGCCCTATGGCGGCAACTTATATGAATTGCCGGGCCGCAGGGGCATCGGTATTGATGTAAATTCCGGAGATATGCGTTTGTGTGAGAAGGGGTGGGCCGTAGCTGCATTTATTCCCCCGGCGCATACAGGTTTGTACATGGCCGCCTATGAAACAGCTAAGGATGCACCTGTTTTACCATTATTTTGTTATACCGCTGCGGGATGGCTGGATGATAAATTTTATGTACCTGCCGTTCGTATCGAACAGGATATCCGCCAGGAGACCATTGGTTATGATGAAGCGCAAATAAAAACCGGTACGGCGCATTTACTGGAAGCATATCCCCATAACCGGCTGGTAAAGCATTTGATGGAAAATTGCTGCATGACATATAATTGCCCTGCTGCCAGGAATTTTGC
>JBDTVX010000417.1:0-3985 GCA_040007015.1 Ferruginibacter sp.
ATTAACTATTGTTTTTTGGTTAACAGCATGTAGCTTGCAATTGCGCAAAAGTACTATTTCTTTACCAATCGTTGCACTAATGGCCCATACCGGTTTTCCCTTTGTAATTTTAAAGCAGGTAGACAGCACCAACAACTATGCCATGGCAAAGCTTCATGCAGGATTGGCGAAACATGGGGATGCCTGGTTTTCGGACCGGCAAATGGAGGGTAAAGGACAGCGTGGAAAAGTTTGGATAACCGGAGAAGCGCAGAATATCGCACTGAGTATTGTATTGACCCCCAAACTGCTTAATATCCTGCATCCATTTCAGCTTTCAATAGCCGTAGCACTTGCTTCATTTGATTTTTTTAGTAGTTATGCAGGGGATGAAACACGTATAAAATGGCCCAATGATATTTTCTGGCGTGACAGAAAGGCAGGTGGGGTATTAATTGAAAATAAATTTATCGGTTCGGATTGGAAATGGGCGGTGGTTGGGATTGGCGTAAATATTAATCAAACACAATTTGATGAAGCCCTGATAAACCCTGTTTCATTGACACAGATCACCGGTAAAATTTTTGATCCCGCTAAATTAGGAAAAGAATTGTATCAATTCGTAGTAAAAAGAACTAGTGAACTTTTAACAAAACCATATGAAATAATCCTGGATGAATATAATCAGCATTTATATAAGATGCATGAATCAGTGAGGTTGAAAAAAGACAATATGATCTTTGAAACGGTGATCAGGGGGGTTTCTCCCCAAGGGCAATTGCTAACTGCTGATGCAATTGAAAAGCATTTTGATTTTGGAGAAGTGGAGTGGATGTTTGACGCCTGATTTTTTGATGCCTGATTTGTTTCAGCAGATGAGTAGCTTTTAAATAGGAGATCCGGTATATTTTATTAATATGTGTGTTTGACCCGGGTTATGATTTTCAATTCTTTGAACCAGGGAAGACATCAGACATCAGAAAATCAGACATCAGACATTGCTTTTATTATTTCCTCTGCATGTTGCTTGTTCTTTGGCCTTAAAAATATTTTCGTGATAACGCCTTTGCCATCGATTAAAAAAGTAGTGCGGTGCAGTCCCATATAATTACGGCCATACAATTGTTTCTCGCCCCATACGCCGTATTTATCAATTATGTTATGCTCCGGATCTGAAATTAATGTAAATGGAAGATCATACTTTGCTTCAAATTTTTTATGCTTTTTCACTTCATCCGGACTTACACCCAATACCGTAAACCCATGCTGCTTTAACAGGCTAAAATTATCCCGGAGATTGCAGGCCTGTATGGTACAGGTGGGAGTGTCATCTTCCGGGTAAAAAAACAAAACAATTTTTTCTCCTTTATGATCGGATAAAGAAACCGGCATTCCATTTTGGTCCTTCCCTTTAAAAGCGGGGGCCTTCTGACCTTCTGTTAGCGTTGTCATTATGTTTTTGGTTGATTTAATATAATTTTTGTGTTGGGCTTGGGCTTTACCCTACCCCATTCCCCTACGCCTATTGCAGGGCAGGGGCAAGCCCTGCGCCCTACCTGCTAAAATGATAGGTCCTTTCCGCCCTGTTCCCCACACAATCCTGCACGCTTATTTTTAGCTCATGTACTCCTGGCAGACAATGCTCATCAAACTTATAAATAAATGTGCTGCCCTTATCATTACTGAAGCGGAGCCATTTTCCATCGAGATAAGCCGTAAAATTTTCTAATTCTTTTGTGTTATCCTTTATTACAAATGCAATTCGATTTAGTTTGGCGGCATTCATTCCTTCCCTGATGCCAATGGGAATAATTGATGGGGCAGTGGTGTCTTCCAATAACTGAAAATTACCAAAATCCCTGAAACTGGCTTTGTACCAGTCATTTTCATTTCCCATGGTCACCCGGACGGCTTTTTTATAATCATTTTTATCCTTCCAAAAACGATGCATTACCATTTTATCCGGATGAGCTGTATTTGAGTTTTTTATAGTAACCGGGAAAATGCAATGCACCGGTATATTGCCATTCTGCAATTGATAAATGGGGTATCCCCGCGAAGGAATTATTTCTTTGTATCCAAACCGGATGGAATCATACAAAGCATTTTCGGGCAGGTAAAAACTGATGTGGTTATTTTCAAATACATTGATAAAGTCCGGGTGAAATTCTTTTTGCTGGTACAACGCAGTTGGATCGGACTGGTGCCGGAACTGTTTTAAAGCAGCCTGTTGCACGCCAAATTGTACTACCGATGTATTGCCGGCTGCATCCTTAACTTCTATTTTAATTTGATGTACATTATCATCTTCAATATTAATAACGCCGTCACCAGTCACATCTTCGTATACACCTGGGGGATAGCCCGGAAGGCGGCTCAGGTGTTGTACATAGGATCCGCCACTACTGCGTAATTTATAATCGATGTGCGCATTCAGGTACCTCGTTTCATCATAGCTGATACTGTCTAATTGGAAGCCGCATACCGGTTGTTCATCTTCGTAAAGCACTGCTTCGTAGATACCGTTCCTGCTGGTTGAGCCTGTATACCTGTCGTAAGCAGTAATAGCAAAACTTACTTTACCGGTATTGGTTAAAAGCAGGTGCGGGCTGGTGGTATATACCCCATCCATTTTTTTAAGCGGATAAAACCTGGGGCTTTGTTCGAAGGTACTGATGTTCCTATCGTATACGGCTAAACGCAGTATATCCGGTGCGATATTATCCACTACCGGTAATCCAAATAAAAGTGGATTTAAAACTTTATCTGTTTGGGTATCCCTTATTTCGAAATGCGTATGCGGCCCCTGTGAGCCACCGGTGTTGCCACTGTAAGCAATGAACTGCCCCTTTTTTACGGGAAATAAATTAGCGGGAATATCTAAAAACACTTTCCAGCTTTGTAATTTATATTGTTGTTCCGTAACATATTTTTCCAATACTGGATTAAAATCATTCAGGTGAGCATATAATGTTGTTAAGCCATTGGGATGATTGATATAAATGCATCTTCCAAATCCGATGGGCTCAATCTTAACTTTAGCAATATAACCATCCGCTGCAGCCAAAACGGGCCTGTTTTCTTTTTGATCCGTCCGGCAATCCAGGCCCATATGGTAATGATTGGGTCGTAATTCTCCAAAATTGGCAACCAAGGCTTTTTTGGCGTCTACCGGCCAGGTGAAATATCCTTTGGGGTAATTTTTAGCAGGAAAGATTTGTGCACATGAAACGGTGTTTATTAATAAAAGAAGGATCAATGCAGCAGTTATTCTTACGATCATGTTATAATTTGAAAAAAGACAAATTTAAATATATAAAATTAAGCTTGCAGGGTAATGCTAAAATAAGGCTGATTGTTAATGGTTGGTTGTTGGGCGTTAGTAGTTGATTATTAATCGTTGATCGTTGGTCGTTGATGGCCTTTTAACAGTTACCCGTTCCGCGAACAGCCAACGACCAACGACCAACGACCAACAAACTGCGACCTGGCATTAACAAAAAATACCACCTTCAGAAAGCTGCTCTTTTTTCAATACTTTTGCACGCCAATAAATAAGCACATTACATTATGCCAATAGACAAATCAATACAATCAGTATTAATTATAGGTTCTGGGCCAATTGTTATAGGACAAGCCTGCGAATTTGATTATTCAGGAACACAGGCAGCCAGGAGCATTCGGGAAGAAGGGGTAAAAGTTATTTTAATTAATAGCAATCCAGCCACTATAATGACCGACCCAATGATGGCCGACAGGGTTTACCTTTTACCATTAACAGTGGAAAGTATTGAACAAATATTGGAAGAAAATGATATAGATGCCGTTTTACCTACCATGGGTGGACAAACCGCGCTCAATCTTTGTAAGGAGGCAGATGAGCTGGGTGTATGGGAAAAATACAATGTTAAACTGATTGGTGTTGATATTAAAGCGATTGATAAGGCAGAGGACAGGGAAAAATTCCGTAACTGGATGATTGAAATGGGCATAGCAGTTTGCCCGT
>JBDTVX010000418.1:0-3934 GCA_040007015.1 Ferruginibacter sp.
CGATCAGTAAAGGATTGATGCAAAGTAAACTGGACTGCACCTGCGAATGTTTTCCAATTGGAGATGGGGGAGACGGCACGGCTAAACTGATTATAAAAAAATGCGGCGGCGAATGGATGAATACAGTCGTGCATGATTCTTTTGGGAGAGAAATAAATGCTGCTTTTGGATTGATAGATGAAGGTAAAACTGCTGTCATTGAGATGGCCGATGCATCCGGTTTGCGGCTACTTCGCGCTGAAGAATTAAATCCGTTACTGGCAACTTCATTTGGTACCGGTGAAATGATAAAAGCAGCGCTTGATAAAGGCGTCAAAAAAATAATAATCGGGATGGGTGGCTCAGCAACTGTTGACGGCGGTACCGGAATATTAAAGGCGCTTGGTATTCGCTTCCTGGATACTGCCGGTAACGAATTATCCAACCTGCCGGCAAACCTTAGTCAGCTTAATTCGGTTGATCTGTCGGTAATGGATACACGTATATCCATATCTGAATTGATCGTGTTATGCGATGTTGACAATATATTATTGGGGGAGCAGGGATCTGCGACGATTTTTGGACCGCAAAAAGGAGCATCCGCGAAGGATGTGGAAACGCTGGAGGCTGGACTGGAAAGGCTTGCTGCAGTTGCATTTCAGCAAACCGGCAAAGATATCACTGCAATAAAATATGGAGGAACTGCCGGTGGGGCAGCAGCTGGTTTAAATGCTTTCCTGGATGCCCGGTTAGTAAATGGAATTGATCATTTTCTGCAGCTTACCGGGTTTAATACCAGTTTGGAAAAAACGGATCTGGTAATAACAGGGGAAGGAAGTATTGATGAACAAACGCTCCAGGGAAAGGGACCATTTGGCGTGGCATGCCGTGCCAAACTAAAACGGCTCCCGGTTATTGCGGTTGCAGGAAAAGTTCCATTAACAAGAAATGAGTCCCTGGATAAATACTTTGATGCTATATTGCCAATAAGCCATCAGCCGCTTGATTTGCCAGGTGCTTTGGCAGCAACTGAAAACAATCTTATCAGAACAGCAACAGCATTGGGGAATTTATTAGCCTTGTCTAAAAAAAAGATTTATAGTTTATAGGAGAAACTTATCCCGGGTTGTTGGCCGGAGATGTAAGGTCGGCATTTAAGGTTGTGAGAGAAGGACAACAAACGCACCCGGAACGATTTCTAAATAGGCTTTAATAAAACTTAATCAAGCTTAATAAAGATAAAATAACAAAATAATATTTGCCCATGAAATTTATTCATGGATCAATTGCCCGGATAATAAGGAAAAGGAAAATCAATCTTCCAAAAAACTTTGACAAACTTTAGAAATCATACCGTTTTATCCAACATGGCGCTTTAATGCACAATTATAATGAGTTAACGAGTTGAAAAAAATCAGAAATCGAAAAATCAGACATCAGACATCTGCTTAATAACCCTCGTTCTGCGGTAATGCATTTCCCAGGTCTATTTCCCTTTGTGGAATAGGAAATATCAGCTTCGGATCATCATAGGGATGACCGTCTACCGTAAGCTTCAGCCTTTTTACTGTAAAGAACCGCTCGCCTTCAAATGCCAGTTCAAGGTAGCGTTCCTTTACGATCACATTGGCGCTGGCAATTGCGCCAAGCTCAGGCAGACCCGCTCTTTCCCGTATGATATTAACATCACCCAATGGAGCGTTGGGGCCTGTTGGCGCGCCTCCCTTGCGATAATTCGCTTCTGCCCTTGTCAGATACATTTCTGCCAATCGTATAACGGGTATTGCTTTATAAAGGTCCTTCCATTTTCCGGTTAGTGTTCCGGGTGAACCGGAAATACTGCTTCCATCATAGAACAGACCCTTCCTGCCGTCGCCTGCCTCATATTTGGTGAGATGAAGGGGCGTAATTTGAATTTCACCACGTCCTACCGGGTCACCTGAATAGAAAGCAGTGATTCCGAAATCAGTGGTACCGGAGTTACTCTGGCTGGTTTGCTGAATGGCAAAAATATCTTCCGTGGAACTAGCGGAATTATTAAAGGCCTTGTCAATTGAAGAAGTGAGTGAATAGTTTCCTGACTCAATTACTGCACTTGCGGCTGTAGCGGCGGCGGCGTAATTTGCCTGTGCCAGGTAAACCCTTGAAATAACGGCTTCCGCGGAATATTTATTTGCCCGGAAATTATCGGCTGTTTCCGGAAGTTTGGAAACAGCATCAGTAAGATCAGCCAATATCTGTGTGTACACCGCTTCTACGGATGCCCTGGGCAATTTATCCCTTGCCGGATCATACCCTGAAACAGGTTGCAATACTAAAGGTACACCCGGGTTAGCAGCTACGTTCCCCGCTGAATAAGGCTTGGCATAAAGGTTAACAAGGGTAAAGTACGTGAGCCCTCTTAAAAATTTCGCTTCGCCTTCAACCTCCGTTTTTTCATTGCCGGTTATAACATCCAGTTTGCTTAAAACAATGTTGGCAACATTGATCGTATGATAAGAATTGGCCCATACCTGGTAAATTACGGGCGACTCCCGGGTTTGTGTTTTCTGGTTGATATCGTCATACTCCGAAAATGTTCCTTCCCAAAGGATATCATTGTCGTTGATCAGCAGTTCCGTAAATGTGTTGTACTTTTCACCAAATGCATTTGCATTTTGAAAAGTGGAATACCCGCCAAAGAGAACTGCTTTTACATCATCAGCGGAAACGATCTGCGATGGGGTTAGGGTATTTTGCGGAGGCACATCCAGCTTCTTATTACAGGCAGGCAAAAACAAAATGGTAATGAGCAGGGAGGCTATTATTTTAAATTTCATATAATCTTTGTTTACGGTTTACTGTTTTCAGTTTACTGTTTTGTGAAAGCGAATATTATAAGTTATAGGTTGTTTACTGTTACCGGGATTTTGTTTACTGTTTTTTAAGGGCCAGGGTTTTTGGTTAATAATTGTTACTGTGTTTTGTAAGTTGGTTTTTTTACCGCCTAACAAAAAATCATAATCAGGCGATGATAAAAAACAGCAAACAATAACTCATCATTGATTATTCATTCTCATCACTCATCACTAATTACTCATTACTGATCACTCACTCCTTAAAATTTCACATTCAATCCCACAGAAAAAGTTTTGGGCTGGGGGATAGAATAAAAATCTACACCACCAGTTATATTCGAAACGCCTGATATCCTGGTACCCAGTGTATTTACCTCGGGGTCGCTGATATATTTGGTGGTGGTCCATAAGTTAGCGGCCGCAACAAAAAACCTGGCCGAATTTATATTCAATCGCTTTGTTATGCCGGCAGGAAGGTTATAGCCCATGGATAGTTGCCTCAGCCTGATATAGGAGCCGTCGTATATCCATCTCGATGATTCACGATGACCGGTTGAAAAAAATGCACCTGACCTTGGAACATTGGTAATATCACCTGGTTTTTGCCAGGCATTTAAAATGTCTTTCGTCTGGTTATCCCAGCCATTTCCAAAACCGGAACTCATAAACCTTCCGCCAAGGTTGTAAATTTCATTGCCCGATACAAAGGTGAAAAAGAGATTCAGGTCAAAGCCCTTATACGAAACCGTATTGGTAAATCCACCCGTAAAATCCGGGTTCGGATCGCCCACAACCATTAATTTAGCAGCATTGTAGTCATTGGTAGGTTTGCCATCCTGCCCAGCATACAATGCATCGCCGTTAGCCGGATCCACCCCTAAATATTTGGGCAGAAAAAATACGCCAATGGGTTGTCCCTCTATTGCCCGTTGAACGCTGCTTCCCTGTATTATCTGTCCTTTGATATCTTTTATTTTGTTCCTGTTAAAACCAATATTGAAAGAGCTGGTCCATTTGAAATTCTTTTGGTCAATAATTTTACCGTTCAATAAAACTTCCACGCCTTTATTTTCAAGACTGCCCAGGTTTTGAAGTATCTGGTTCAGGAAATTAACATT
>JBDTVX010000419.1:0-3899 GCA_040007015.1 Ferruginibacter sp.
CATGTAAAGGATCCGCAATATTGAGCCATACATGACGATAGATACCGGAACCTGAATAAAAACGGGTATTAGGTTGCAGGGAATTATCAACACGAACAGCAATAATATTTTCTCCTGGCTTTATATACATAGTAAGGTCATAATAAAAACTCATATAGCCATTCGGGTAGTGGCCCAAATGATGCCCGTTTATCCATACATCACTATTCTGATAAACACCATCAAACTCAATCCAAATGTTTTTTGACAAAGCAGATTTTGGAAGGATAAAATGCTTCCGGTACCAGCCTACACCTGTTGGTAAATAACCGCCGCCACCACCGGTTGGCGCATTCTGTATAAACTCATTTTCAATACTCCAGTCGTGTGGCAGGTTAAGGGTTCTCCATTTACTGTCGTTGAATAAGTCCTTGTCAGCATTTATGGTATCGGTTAGTGAAAACTTCCAGTTAAGATCCATCAATAATCGTCGCGCCGGATCGGGAGCAGCCAAACAATAATTAAATGATTGGATAAAAAAAACTGTTGTTAGTAAAAAGAAATATATTTTTTTCATTGATGCTTTTTGTAAATAAAATTGGTTATTTCCAAAATGAAATTCGGGTTTAACCAACTTTTGAAAATTATTTATTCTTCTGAAGCCATATCGATTCCACTTCAAGACTGTAATGTTTATTCATTTCAGAATCTGGTAATTCAGATCCAATGGTAATCTGTATCTTTTCGGCATCCTGTAATTTGAATGATGCAGGCGCCGCCGTTCCTTTAAACCACAAAGGAAGAAAGTCGGGGTAGGGCCTTGGCAGTAACAATGCAGAATCGGGACGAAGGTCGTCCAATGAAACTTCTATATCCTGGAAACTATTGGTAAAGGTAATGTAAGCGGCAAATGATGAAACATCCCTGTTTATTAAAGTAACTTTCACTTTTACCGGTTGCGTTTCGGCTGTTCGTGCTCTTATTACCAGTTTATTAAATGATCCGGATTCCGTTATCCTTCCTTTTAATTTGTTCCTTATGAAATATTGGAAACCCATCGTGTGACCGGCTGGAAGATCGGTGGCTGCCAACCTTAATATCAATTGTCCGGGTTTTTCGGCGGTGATATAACCTGTCTCGAAATTCCTCCTGAAGGCGGGATAAATAAGGGCATTCCTGTCGTGGGTAGGATTAAATATTTCCAATCTTCCATTATCAGCTGCTACAAAAGTTTTCCAGGTTTCGTTGTAATAATTATCCCATGCAAATGGATTACCTTTATAATTGCCCGGGAAGACAGCAAACTCATTTCCTTTCTGAAGAACGATCCTGTAATTCAATATGCCCGGTGTGACCAGTTCGGCCGGAACTTCTGCTGTATAATCCGAAGCCATTTTTGGTTTCATAGAAATATTCCTTAAGCCTCCACCAGGGCCACCACCGCCCAAATGGCTTACCTGCAATGTTACGCTGCCTGTATCAATCTTAGCAACTTTTGCATGAATCGTAAATGCCTTTCCTGCGGAAACTTCCTCATAGGGTTCATGTTGTAAATACATTTCTGTGAATACAGGTTTAGGTGCCGCAAATTCATTTAAACCGATAACACCCATATTTTTTTTGTTGGGTGAAATATTTTTTCCGGTACTGGTCAACAGGTAAGTTCCGGGGTGAATGGAAAAGCTATCCGCGGAAACGTTAACCGAATAATCATTTCCTTCATTTAATCCTTTTATACTAAAACCCTGTCCAAGTCCGGGCAATAGGATCTGCATCCGGTTGGATTGCCATTGAATGCGGGTAACTTCTTTTTTGGGAGAGGCCCTTTCAAATGGATCACGGATATGAATGGCGTCCGGCATAACTTCCAGGCGCCACACACCCTCTTCTATTTTATCTAAAAAATATGCGCCCGATCCATCATACTGCACAATGGGAGAACATCCCACACCGGCAATGGCTATTAGCTTGCTGCCATTGACCGGTTTTGTTTGCGTAGTATTTGAATAATAAAAACGCTGATCCGTATTCATTTCACTCAAATTATCCCGGTAGCTTACCCTGAAAGCGTCAAATACACTGTCAGATGGATAATTGCCATAATTTTTTAGTCTTGGTACTTTATGAAACACCTCAGAAGCGATCAGCGCGCTGATTGCTTTGGAAGGCGTATACGCAAGATTTAAATAATGGGTTTGGTATTCGGTATTGGCGTAGGCCAGCGCCATGGGATCATAAGCAAACTGCGTGGCCCATTGAAAACCTGCTTCCCTGAAACTTCTTGCAATGGCGGGATACAGGCATGACTGAAGCAGGTCGGCCGCATCAAATTCATACACCATCCTTGATTTATTCCTATACTCCGGAATGGTATCAAATGGGATTGTATAGTGATCTACATTTGGCAAAAAGTTTCCCCTCTCTTCCTGGTTGGCCACCAGCCCGGTTGGGTACCACTGAAAGCTAACTCCATCTATTGCGGCTTTTGCAACTGCATCGGCATAGTAAGGTGATTGACTGATATTATAATACAGCGGCTTGCTCCATCCCGTACTTTTGACTGCAGCAGCCAGGCGGTTTATATATTTTGTTACGCCATTTTTCGGGCCGCTATGACTGGGCTCATTATTCAATTCAACAGCGATCACATCCGGATCTTCCCCATAAGTAAGTTTAGTATATGGATTTACATGCTTAAAAAATTGCTGCAGGTAATTTTCCTGTGCCCTGATAGCAGTGTCATTGGAAGTGGACTTTCCTTTACCATATTTCCTCGAAAATCCCGGGGTCATTTCATCTCTTTCAGGGTATCCGTTACCCCAGAAAGCAATGGGGGTTATTATTGTTTTAATGTTTCTTTTTTTTAATTCAGCCAATAAAAAATCGAAGAGCCGTAAATGATCATTTTCTATAAGATTGCCTGTGGTATCGGTAATTTCAGTATCCCATACATGCACCCTAAAGGCATCGAGCCCGAGCCTTGCCATATGGTACACATCCTGCTGAATGGCTTTTTCAATGTCTGCCCGGAGCGCTTTATGGGCACGGTATGAATAAGCAAATGGGGCAGTGTAGTTCACCCCAAAGAATGAAGCTTCTTCATTATTTTTTGTCCACCGGAGCACTCCCTGTTTATCAACATATACCAGATTGTTGGTCTTCAATTTTTTTTGAGCCTGGATCCCACTACTTATTAAAAAAGCTAGAACCACCATGGGGAAAAATAATGCTATTCTCATGATTGATTAAAAGTGAAATTAGATATAAGAAATATAAGGGTTTAGTTTAAATGGTCTATGGCCAATGGTCAACGATCAGTTAAAAGCATTGAGCGCAACGGTTGGCTTCCCGCTATTATCAAATGCGCCAAACGTATATCCCTGCCAGTTATTATAGCTTTCGGGCTCCCAATAAAAAACGCCCAGGCCTTTACCTCCTGTGACTAATTTTACTTTGCTGATCAAATCTGAAATAAACGAATTGCATTCAATTGCATCTGTCCAGCTCATTCCAATTTCAACTACCATTACCTCTTTGCTATACCTTGATACCATATCATTCATGTTGGAAGCACACTGGTGGTTCAATGCAGACCAGTTAGCTGCCGACGGGTATAAAGACATTCCAATAATATCCCATTGGGCGCCATTGTTTTTTAACCCGTCAAAGATCCATCGATATAAAACATTATCGTACCCGTTGGATAAATGCACAATCACTTTTATTTCCGGATCTATTGCTTTCACTGCATTATAACCTGCACTGATCAATTGGGCAAAGTTGCCCATATTGACGGAAGCCTTACCATCCGGCCATAACATGCCGTCATTTGTTTCGTTACCAATTTGCACCCAGGCAGGAGTAATGCCGTTTATCTTTAGTGTATTTAATACAGCCGTTGTATGAGTGGTTACCGATTG
>JBDTVX010000420.1:0-3825 GCA_040007015.1 Ferruginibacter sp.
ATGGACCAGGTATTGGCGGTTGCTAAAGAAGGAAAGTATTATACCTTTTTAAACAAGGAAGATATTGAAAAGCAATTGCCATCAATCATACGGAAAAAATTTGAAGGTTATGCGCAAATGGCCGGCCTTACTGTTGATGAAATTTTTGGTGATCGGCTGAACAGCATGAACAGGTTAAATGCAAACACACTTTCATCCGGTATATTGTGGAATTCAGGTAAAAACTTTATAATCGAAAAGATGCCTGATCCAATACAGTGGTTCCCTGTTTTTGCCTGGTGTGTTGCCGATTTTAACGGCGATGGAAAAAAAGATGTCTTAGCGGCAGGGAATTTTTATGGTGTTACACCTTACGAAGGAAGGTATGATGCAGGCTACGGGCAGGTTTTAATTAACAAAAATAAAAGCTGGGCTACTCTATCCCCTTTGGAATCGGGATTAAAACTTGAAGGGGAAATCAGATCGGTACAGCGATTAAGAACTAAAAATAAACAGTGGATTTACCTTGTGGCAAGAAATAATGATAAGCTGATGGTTTTTGAACCGGTTCGTAAATAAAATTATTTATTGATAAAAATAAATAGGAAACTGAAATCATACATAACCGGTGGATAATTCGATAGCAGTATTATACCACCTGGTAGGGCAGACGCACGAATATTCAATCCGCTATTTTATTTAATATAGCACTGGTTTTACCTTTTGTTTTTCGCCTGGTTATTTTATCGCATCAAAATCCATGGATATATTTTATGATCCAAAAATAACAGGATAAAACATTCATTGATCATACCCATTAAAAAATAATATTCAAATGAAGAAAACTATTATCGCAGGGGGCATAGCCTTATTGGTGTTGCAACGATCTTTTGGACAAGCCATTGCTACAAATATAAAGCCGGTGAATTTTTCAAAAGTTAATATAACCGACAAATTTTGGGCGCCAAGAATAACGAAAGTCAGCGAGGTAACGATCCCGGTTTGTATTGATCAAACCGCAGTTAAAACCCCGCGCCTGCGCAACTTTGAAAAGGTTGCACGAAAATCAGGTGAAAAACATGAGGGGATTTATTATGATGATTCCGATGTGTATAAAGCATTGGAGGCGATCGCCTATTCGTTAAAAAATCATCCTGATAAAAATATAGAAAAAACGGCGGACGAATGGATAGATAAAATCGCTGCCGCGCAATTACCGGATGGTTATTTAAATACCTACTACACGCTTAACGGCCTGGATAAGCGGTGGACAGATATGGAAAAACATGAAGACTATAATGCAGGTCATTTAATTGAAGCCGCAGTTGCATATTATAGCATTACGGGCAAAAGAAAGCTATTGGATGTAGCGATACGTCTTGCAGATCATATAGACAGTACTTTCAGGTTGAGTAACCGGCATTGGGTTTCCGGTCATCAGGAGATTGAATTGGCGTTGGTGAAGCTTTACCATACAACCGATAATAAAAAATATCTTGATTTAGCCGACTGGTACTTACAGCAAAGAGGACATGGCTATGGCAAAGGTGTAATCTGGGATCAATGGAAAGCCCCCGAATACTGCCAGGATAAAGTTCCTTTAAAAGACCAGAAGGAAATTACCGGGCATGCAGTAAGGGCCATGTATTTGTATACCGGCGCTGCCGATGTTGGTGCGGCAAAAAATGATGCGGGGTATATGAAAGCAATGGAAACAGTGTGGGAAGATGTTGTTTTCAGGAACATGTACATCACCGGTGGCATTGGCTCTTCGGGAAAGAATGAAGGATTTAGTAAAGATTATGATTTGCCCAATGAGAATGCTTACTGCGAAACCTGCGCTTCAGTAGGGATGGTGCTTTGGAACCAGCGAATGAATATCCTCACCGGTGAAAGTAAATACATCGATATATTGGAAAAGAGCCTGTACAATGGCGCTTTAGACGGTTTATCATTAAGCGGCGACCGCTTCTTTTATGGCAACCCGCTTGCATCTAACGGCAACAATAATCGAAGCGAGTGGTTTGGCACAGCGTGCTGCCCCTCCAACATAGCGAGGCTTGTAGAATCACTGGGGAATTATATTTATGCCAATTCTGATAATGGAATTTGGGTAAATCTTTTTATTGGAAGTAATACTAATATAGATCTAAAAAATAACAAGGTTGAGCTAATGCAGCAAACAAATTATCCATGGGACGGCGATATACAGCTAACCGTTTCTCCACAAAAAAAAGCTGCCTTTTCTTTACATGTGAGGATTCCGGGATGGGCTCAAAATCAAGCTTCGCCCGGAGATACCTATCATTTTCTTGAAAACTCTGATAAAAAATGGACACTGAGTGTGAATGGCCAAAATGTAGCATATTCAATAAAAAACGGGTATGCTGTAATTGAGAAAGAATGGAAAAAAGGTGATGTAGTATCGCTCAGATTGCCGGTTGAGGTGAGAAGAGTGGTAGCAATGGACAGTATTGCAGCGGATCAAAATAAAATTTCCCTGCAACGTGGCCCTTTAATGTATTGTTTTGAACATCCTGATAATGATGGTAAAATAAAGAATATCTATATTCCTGACAACATTATATTCACCAGTGTTTTTAAAAACAATACTTTGGGAGGCATCATGGAGTTAGAAGCAAATGCTCCTTCGATTAAAGTTTCGGAAGATAGTTTGACAGTTATTAGTGAAAATAAAAAAGTGATAGCGATCCCATATTTTACATGGGCCAACCGGGGAGAAGGGCAAATGCAGGTATGGATGCCCAGGAAAATAACGGGTGTTGAAATAAGCTCGGGCAAGAGAGATTAATTGTTTGTTTGGTATACTCACAGATGGCTGGCTGAATTCAATTCATTCAGGCAGCAGCAGCAATAAAGAAGTACCATGCCCCATTTTCAATGGCCCTTTACCTCCTTGTTTTCCAATACCCAATCCGGCCTTATAAAATGGCAGGTATAACCATAAGGATTTTTCTTAAGATAATCCTGGTGTTCTTCTTCCGCATTCCAGAAATCAGTTGCCGGCACTACCGCGGTAACAATCCGGCCTGGCCATTTGCCGGAAGCCGTCATTTCCCTGATCAATGCTTCTGCTGTTTCCTGCTGTGTTTCATCCAAATAGAAAATAGCAGAACGGTAAGATAGCCCCCTGTCATTACCCTGCCTGTTTAAGGTGGTAGGGTCATGAATCTGGAAGAAAAACTCTAATAATGTGCGGTATGATAATTTTGTTGGATCAAACATAATTTCGATGGCTTCCGCATGAGTGCCATGGTTACGATAGGTCGCGTTGGGCACATCGCCTCCCGTATATCCAACTACTGTTGAGCTTACGCCGGGAAGTTTGCGAATGAGATCTTCTAACCCCCAAAAGCATCCGCCTGCAAGTATTGTTTTTTCCATATTCTTAATATTTTGTGTTTGATGCAAAATTAACGATAAACCAGCCAGGAAAGTTTTTTTACAGGTGGAATGTAAAGAAAGGGAATTCCAGGTTACCCTGTCAAAGAAACCGGCCAGGGGGAGGTGCGCGAAAAGTTTTAAAAGCCTGAAAGCCCGCCTGAACGGAACGGGCAGGTCTGATAGTATTATAGAAAAAATAGGTTACAGGAGTATTTTGAACCCCGAAGGAAAGACATTTCATCCCTTCGGGGTTTTCAAAACAAAGCGATCATTCATTTTCTATAATAATTACATCCCTGCCCGTTCCGTTCAGGCGGCCCTTCCGGATTAAGAACAAGCCCCTTTTTAAGTAATCGATTTTCGTGCGTCTGTCCTGGAAACCGGGGCCTTCTATTGAACCGGCGGTTTCTTACGGATAAACCGGATGCCGGCACTGCTTTG
>JBDTVX010000421.1:0-3766 GCA_040007015.1 Ferruginibacter sp.
ATACTAACCGGCCAAATGAATATTCAATTTAGTACCCGCTGGCATGTAACGTTAGTATTTACGTAATTAGACGAACCGAACCTCCTTACAAATCGTTCATTACTAACAGAACCCTGGTTCGCTTTTTAAATAGATGAGGTGCGTCAAGCAAATCACCATTCCAAATTAGTTGTTTTATTTAATTCATCCAATAAATTCGGAATATTCACCAGGGTTTCCCTTTTTACGTGTAGATATCGCTCGGTGGTTTTTATATTAAAATGGCCCAAAAGCTCTTTGATGTACTTCAAATCTATCCCCTTTTCTAATAAATGCGTGGCAAAACTGTGCCTTAAGCTATGTATGCCGATATCCTTATTTACAAAGGCCCTATCCTTTGCCTGCTCAAATATTTTTTGCGCACTCCGGATGCTATATGCCTGTCCCGGATTCATCGGGTTTTCAAATACATATACCCTCGGCCTCGGCACAGCCTTCTTAATATAAGCCCTCAATACATCTAATAATAAAATACTTAAACCTACATACCTGTCCTTCTTCCCCTTGGCTTTTTCAATAAATAACTGCATCCTGTCACTATCCACATCACTTATTTTTAAATTCACTACTTCACTTACACGCAGGCCCGCACTATAGGCGCAAAATAATATTGCCTTATGCTTAATATTGGTGATCGAATTAAACATTCTTCTTATTTCATTTTCCCCCAATACCTTGGGTAGCTGTTCAGGCTTTTTGGGCCGCGGGATCTCCCAGAAAAATTTTTCTTTGCCCAATACCTGCTCGTAATAAAACTTTAAAGCATTTATACGGCTATGCAATGTCGCTTCAGATAAATGTAAGGTTTGATGGCAGTATCGCAAATAGTCCTTCATCCTGTTACTATCCAGGTCATAAGCAGGCGTATTTTGCAGTATTGCCAAAAACTGCAACAACTCATTGGTATAAGTACGTATGGTAGAGCCGCTATAGGCTTTTAACACAAGGTGACGGGTAAATCTTTCCATTTCACCGGCATTCACCTTACTCAATACCCGCCCGGTATTATTTATATTTTTGGCGGCATACGATTTTTTTACATCTGTAACCGGCTTGTTTTTTACAACCGTAACCAGACTGGCATTGCTTAAATTTTCAATTGCAGCAACCGGACGCGATTGCAGGCCCGATCGCAACCCTGAATAATCAATGGAATAATTATTTTCTACAGCTATTCTTTTGATATGTTCAAAATTGCTCTTATTGCAGTCGCAGTACCAGCATTTGTTTTTCTTGCTCCATGATATGAAAACGAATTTGCGTAAACAGCCCAGAAATACACTATCCACATCAAAATGTAAAGCAATATTTTCTTTCCCCCGATGTATTAAAAATTTGCACGTGAGTGTTCTCATTTCCGGATCTTACATAAAAGACCTAAATATAAAGTATACCGGCGGAAATATTAAGGAGAAAAACCTCAGAAATTGTGGATGAAAACACCGGCGCTTTGTAAATGAATATCGACGGTAAATTCAATGGCAAATTATATTTCAGATGGCAAGGCCTCTCTCAATCACATTTAAAGTGGAGTAGGGGCCTGCCATTTCAAAAGTAATCCAAAGATTTTATAACCAGGATTAAATAATATGCCGAACGAATTAATGTGAACTGATACATAGTAAAGCGGCACTAACCATGGTTCATCACGAGGCTTTCCTTTCTGAACAAGCCATTCTTGTCTTTCACCTTTACCTTATACCCCATGCGTTGGAAGTATCGGTACGTTTTTGATCCGTTGCAGTTAATTGGGCCAACCCGTAATTTGCCGGCGCTTTTAACGAAAGGATATTTTTGAATACTAAATACGAATGTGTTAATTTGCTAAGGGGATGCCTGCCGGTTGGGCAAATACGGTAAAATGTTGAATTGGATGATGTGTGTTAAAACTAAATTTAATTAAATATGGCCGAAACAATTGCCAGGCAGCGTTGGTACCGCCTGATCCCGATCGCTTTTATCACCTATAGCCTTGCCTACCTCGACCGGGCAAATTTTGGATTCGCAGCTGCTGGCGGCATGGCTAAAGATCTTCATATTACCCCATCCATTTCATCCTTACTGGGATCGCTGTTTTTCCTGGGTTATTTCTTTTTCCAAATACCAGGCGCCTTGTATGCCGCCAACAGAAGCGCCAAAAAGCTGATCTTTTGGTCGCTCATTGCATGGGGAACATTGGCCACCGCTACGGGACTGATCAGTAATATAAATTTTCTCATTGTTATCAGGTTTATGCTCGGTGTTGTAGAGAGCGCAGTATTGCCGTCGATGGTTGTTTTTTTAAGCAGGTGGTTCACAAAATCAGAACGTTCAAGGGCGAATACTTTTTTAATTCTTGGTAATCCGGCAACCTTACTTTGGATGTCTATCTTATCGGGCTATTTAATTAAATCCGTTGGGTGGCGGTGGATGTTTATCCTCGAAGGACTGCCTGCAATTATATGGGCATTCTTCTGGTGGCGCCTGGTAGATGATGTTCCTAAAAATGCCAAATGGTTAACTGAATCCGAAAAGCAGGATCTGGAAAACCAACTACAAAAAGAGCAACAGGATATTAAGCCGGTTAAGAACTATGCCGCAGCATTTAAATCCAGAACCGTTATTTTACTATGCCTTCAATATGGCTTATGGAGTATTGGCGTGTATGGCTTTGTAATATGGCTTCCTTCAATTATAAATGCCGCACCAAATTCGGACATTGTTAAAACAGGATGGCTCACTTCTGTTCCTTTTATTTTAGCCATCATCGCTATGGTAAGCGTATCTTATTTTTCTGATAAAACATTAAAAAGAAAAGTTTTTGTTTGGCCGTTCCTGTTAATTGGCGCTATTGCTTTTTATAGTTCCTATTTGGTTGGCACCAGCAATTTCTGGCTATCGTTTATGCTGCTCATTATCGCGGGCGGCGCCATGTATGCTCCCTACGGGCCTTTCTTTGCGATCATTACAGAAATTTTACCCCGCAACGTTGCAGGGGGAGCCATTGCGCTGATCAACAGTTTCGGGGCATTGGGCTCATTTGCCGGATCCTACCTGGTAGGTTATTTGAATGGAAGCACCGGTGGATTCGGCGCTTCCTATATTTTTATGTCAGGCTCACTATTTCTTTCGGCTATCATAACAATGCTCGCCGTGAAGGAGTTGAAGAATTAATAATTAAAGTTTGCAAGAATTCTACAATTAGCAACAGGGAAGGTTTCTGAAATATTTTCAGTCTCGAATCCTACTCCATTTTTTCGCTTTCATCCCGTTAGGGATGGCATGTTGGTAGAAAATAATAGTGACAATATAATATGCCCCGTTAGGGACAATATGTAGATCCAAGGCCAATTGCTTCCGGGAGTGTTTGTTTTTTTAATTTAAAAGAATATACCATTCCCCCGGGAACGGTATATACTTTACAATGTATTTTAAACTGAAAAAAGGATTGCCCTAATGAAAGTATTAGAAATAGAATTGGATGAAATACATATTTTAAAACCATAACCACATAGCCTCCGCTTGCTGGCCTACGCATTGAATGATTGTTATCTTTTTCTACCAATATATCGTTCACCAGCCAGCGGACGGATTCAATTAACATCGTCTGCCAAAAATTCAACCACGAAAATTTAATATAACCTTTGCCTGTAAAGGATTTCACAGTTTTCTTGCAGACACTAACTACTGAAGTCTTGATCTGTCGCAAACTAAAACCATTGGTTTACTTTATTTCCGGGAATAACCC
>JBDTVX010000422.1:0-3757 GCA_040007015.1 Ferruginibacter sp.
GGCGTATACTTATAGCGCAACCGCGCTGGCCGTTTTGCATTGTGGGGCAAAACCAATAATGGTTGATATCGGGGATGATTTGACGATTGATATAAACAGGATAAAGGAAAAAATAACACCCAATACCAAGGTGATCATACCTGTTGATATTGCCGGCTGGCCCTGCAATTATGATGGGATAAATGCAATTGTCCGTTCGCCTGAGATCGTTTTAAAGTTTACCCCAAAAAATAAAGTTCAAAAAGACCTGGGCAGAATATTAGTGATTTCAGATGCTGCCCACTCCATAGGTGCTAAAATGTGCGGGAAAGAAACAGGTATATTGACAGATGTTACTATATTTTCTTTTCACGCAGTAAAGAACATTACTACTGCCGAAGGCGGTGTGATTTGCCTGAATTTGCCCAGGCCCTTTAGTAATACCGAACTCTATACCCATCTGAGAATGATGACCTTAAATGGTCAGACCAAGGATGCTTTCACCAAGTCCAAGGCCGGTGGCTGGAGGTATGATATCATAGGATTGGGATTTAAGATAAATATGCCGGATGTTTGCGCTGCGATAGGGTTGGCACAAATCAGAAAGTATGACAATCGATTATTAATTGAGCGGAAAAGGGTTTTTGATATTTATTCGGGTGAATTCTCAAAATATGATTGGGCGCAGTTGCCACCGCAGGATACAGAAAAAGTTCAATCGTCTTATCATTTATTTGCGTTAAGGATCAGTGGAATCTCGGAAACACAACGGGACGACATGATTACCGAAATATCAGGGAAAGGGGTGGCCGTGAATGTTCATTTTATTCCAATGCCCATGTTGACGCTATTCAAAAACTTTGGATACCGGATACACGACTATCCTGCCGCCCTTGACAATTATTCAAGAGAAATTTCTCTCCCGATTTATCCACAGCTTACAAATGCACAGGTTACATTCGTGATTCAGGCTGTTGTGGATAGTTATAAAAAAGTTGTTCTAAATGCTTAGATTTTTCGATGTTATTTTTTCCTTTTTCGGCTTGTTGTTCCTTAGCCCTGTTTTTTTATTAATTGCACTTTGGATTAAATTGGATTCAAAAGGTACTGTTTTTTATATTCAGAAGAGAGTTGGCAAAGGCAATAAAGATTTTGATTTATTCAAATTCAGATCAATGAGATTATCTGCGGATCTGTTAAGTTCATTAACCATAGGGTCCAGGGATTCAAGGATTACCAGTTCAGGGTTTTTTATCAGGAAGTACAAACTGGATGAATTGCCCCAGTTAATTAATGTACTGAAAGGAGATATGAGCCTTGTCGGGCCGAGACCTGAGCTCAGGGTGTATGTAAATTATTATTCTCAAAGTCAGCTGGAAGTATTAAATGTAAGACCGGGTATAACGGATGAGGCTTCTATTGTTTATAAGAATGAAAATGAATTACTAGGTAGATCATCAGATCCTGAAAAAACTTATATCGATGAAATAATGCCACATAAAATTAACCTCAATAGAAGATTTATCGAGAATCCTTCATTTTTAAAATATTTCAAAATTATTTTCCACACAATCTTTGATTTATAAGGAACTGCAAATTTTGACATCAGCCAGTATTCGATGAACGCAACAACTAGCGCCCAGACCGGATAAATATGGTGACTATAGGCTTGTTATTTATAACTACTATATCCGGGTTTTTAATTACAATGCATATTGGTAAATTACTATGATTTGAAAAAAAGAATCCGGGTACGGCGTAAATAAAATTATTAGAAATAAGCCAAAAAGTTATAATGACAATTTTTATTCGAATAAATTTCATTAACCAATTTTAAACAGCATTGTATAACCTGAAAATTTCTAAATATTTTCAAATGAGTAATTTCGCATTAATAGGCGCTGCAGGATACATCGCCCCCCGTCACTTAAAGGCCATCAAAAACACGGGAAACAATCTCTCAACTGCATATGATCCTTTTGATAGCGTAGGCATAATGGATAGTTATTTTCCAAATGTGGATTTTTTTGTAGAATTTGAACGTTTCGACCGGCACATAGAAAAATTAAAGAGAAAGAATATGCCAGTCGATTACGTTTCTGTATGTTCCCCTAACTACCTGCATGACAGTCATATCCGTTTTGGACTCAGGAATAATGCAGATGTAATTTGCGAAAAGCCGATTGTATTGAATCCCTGGAATATTGACGCCTTGCAGGAAATTGAAAATGAAACAGGAAAGCATATTTTTTCTATTCTTCAATTACGTCTTCATCCCTCTATTATAGCATTGCGTCAAAAAGTGCTGGACGGTCCAAAAGATAAGGTGTATGATGTCGACTTAACTTATCTTACCTCCCGGGGTCATTGGTACTACACTTCCTGGAAAGGCGATATCAGTAAATCCGGCGGAATAGCAACTAATATCGGCGTACATTTTTTTGATATGCTAACATGGATTTTTGGGGATATGAAAAATAATGTCGTTCATACGCATACGCATGACAGAGCCGCAGGATATCTTGAGTTGGAAAAAGCCAGGGTAAGATGGTTTTTAAGTATAAATGCAGATACCTTGCCTAAAGAGGCAAAGGCTGCAGGAAAAAGTACCTTCCGCTCCATTCAAATAGAAGGAGAGGAACTTGAATTTAGTGAAGGGTTTACAGATCTTCACACCATTTCTTACGAGGCAATTCTTTTGGGGAATGGCTTTCGTATCGGTGAAACCAAACAGGCCATCGAAATAGTACATAATATCCGGTATGCTACCCCAATCGGTTTGCAGGGAGATTATCATCCTTTGGCCGATTTACCTAATTCAAAACATCCATTTTCTTAAAACATGAACGATGATTTTTTTGCACACGAAACGGCCGTTATTGATAATGGTTGTAAAATAGGAAAAGGAACAAAAGTCTGGCACTTCTGCCATCTAATGCCCGGTTGTGTATTGGGTGAAGGATGTAATATCGGTCAAAACGTAGTAATTAGTACCGGTGTTGTTTTGGGTAAAAATGTAAAGGTCCAAAATAATGTCAGTATTTATACGGGTGTTACCTGTGATGACGATGTTTTTTTAGGTCCAAGTATGGTTTTTACAAATGTTATTAATCCAAGATCGGCTGTAATTAGGAAAGATCAGTATTTAAAGACTCATGTCGGAAAGGGTGCAACTATTGGAGCTAATGCAACAATAGTTTGCGGGCACAATATTGGAAAATATGCATTCATTGGGGCCGGCGCAGTAGTTACTAAAGAAATCCCTGATTACGCATTGGTAATAGGGAACCCTGCAAAGCAAATTGGGTGGATGAGTGAATTCGGAAACCGCCTTTTCTTTGACGAACATGGTATTGCCGTTTGTCCGGAAAGCCTTATGATTTATAAAATAATAAATGGCCAGGTCGTTAATACAGGCCAAACCATTTAACTTTAAATAGAATTTCGCAAGGGTAATAATTTTATCAGGGTTATTTTGTGTACCGATCATATTAAAAAGGGTGGCCTATATGGCCACCCTTTTTAATTCATATACTTTAAACTCATTTCATTTTTTCGAAAGTAAAAAAATATGATTTGAAATTGACCGGTAAAATACCTTTCAATTACTTTTTTTATACGCTCAGGTGTATAAAGCCTATCATGCTTTATTCAATTAATAAATCACGTAAATAAATTTGTCATAAACCTTTAAAATAAAAGAATGACTTCATTTTTATACGACTTAAAAGGTCAGGCCACGGTGTTCAACGGATTGATAATACTTTTGATACTGGCG
>JBDTVX010000423.1:0-3747 GCA_040007015.1 Ferruginibacter sp.
TTCTTGGTCAGTAATTCTTCCACTGTTTCCTGGTACATTTCATCCGGGATACAACAATCAACAGGGCACACGGCAGCGCATTGGGGCTCTTCGTGAAAACCCTGGCACTCTGTACATTTATTGGGAGTAATATAGTAAGTATCAACACTTACCGGTGTGTTTCTTTGATCTGCATCTACTACCGTACCATCAAGCAAGGTATAATTACCTTTTACGGTTGTTCCGTCTGATATTGCCCATTCTACACCGCCTTCATAAATTGCGTTATTTGGGCATTCAGGTTCACATGCACCACAATTAATACATTCATCTGTTATTTTAATAGCCATTTCTTTTGATTTAGAGTTTAGGAATTGCGAATTTTGATCTTACAAAAGTAAGTTTATAAGGATGAAATTACAAAAACGAATTGAAATATTATTGCGACTCAAAGAATATTTAGCAGCAGAAAGCGAAGAATGGAAATCAATAAAACATACGGCATCCGTACACAATGGCTGGTTCACGCACGAATTTATTAATTTGGCTGTAAAAAATATTGTTGAACAATTTTTACCCGAAAAGAAATTAAACGACTGGGTGAACCATTATAGTTTAGATGATAATATCATTCCAAAAAATGTGGGGATTGTAATGGCGGGGAATATTCCGCTGGTGGGGTTTCATGATTTTTTAGCTGTGTTCATCAGCGGCCATATTCAATCCATCAAGCTGTCTGCGAAGGATGATATCCTTTTAAAACACCTGGTGGAAAAAATGAGCAGTTGGGATGTAACCATGCCTCATCATGTATCATTTGCCACAATGCTGAAGGGCTGCGACGCCTACATCGCTACCGGCAGTAATAACAGCGCCCGTTATTTTGATTACTATTTTTCCAAATATCCCAGCATTATCCGTAAAAACCGCACATCTGTTGCCATCCTAAAAGGCGATGAGACCGGTGAAGAACTGGAAAAATTGTCAGATGACATCCATAGCTTCTTTGGATTGGGATGTAGAAATGTCACCAAAATTTTTGTGCCGGAAGAATATGATTTTGTGCCGCTTTTGCAATCCTTTCACAGGTATAAATATTTTGCAGATCATCATAAATATAAAAATAACTACGATTATAATTTATCGATCCAGATAATGAATAACCGGTTTTATATGACCAATCAGAGCACTTTGCTAGTGGAAAATGAATCATTTTTTTCGCCTGTCAGCCAGTTAAATTATAGCTTTTATAATCAAATAAACTCCGTACTGGATACGTTAAAGAGTAGTAAAGAGATACAGTGTATAGCTGGTTTGGATTTACCTTTGGGAAAGGCTCAAAAACCCGGGCTAATGGATTATGCGGATAGTATAGATACAATGGAATTTTTATTAACTTTATGAATAAGAGACGAAGTACGAAATCCTTCCTAATTAATTGTTAAAGGTGCAGGAAGGAAAATTCCATTTTGTCAGTCTTCGTTACTTTGCTTTATCAGGCATAAAAATTGACGATTGTCAAAGGATCATTTAAGAAGATAAAATTTATACACATGAAATTGAAACAGGTATTTTTCACGATTGTTATCAGTGCTGCTACAGCCTTCGGTGTGATGTGGGGGTATAGCTCCTATTTAAAGAACAGTAACACTATTGCTGGCCAGGAAAACGGGGTTATTCCTTCCAATTATAAATATGCGGGATTGTTTGACAATAATACACCTCCCGGTGCTTTTGATTTTACTGTGCCTGCGGCATCTGCACTTCCAACTGTGGTCCATATCAAAACAAAAACCAATGCAAAGCAGGTAAGTAATAATTTACCTAAAAATCAGCGCCCTAAAAATCCCTTCAGCGATCTTTTTGGTGATGATATGCTGGAAGAATTTTTTGGCAACCGCAGGGGATATGTACCTGAGCAAAAAGCATCCGGGTCGGGCGTTATTATCAGTGCAGACGGGTATATTGTAACCAATAATCACGTGGTGGAAAATGCGGACGAACTGCTTGTAACACTTAGTAATAAAAAATCATACAAAGCAAAAGTGATCGGCACCGATCCTGCTTACGACCTTGCAGTTATAAAAATTGAAGCATCCGGATTGCCTTTTTTATTATATGGTAATTCCGATGAAGTCAAGATCGGCCAGTGGGTTTTGGCCCTCGGCTATCCTTTAAACCTGGAAACTACGGTTACGGCAGGTATTGTTAGTGCAAAAGCCAGAAGCCTTGGATTAAATAAGGGAACTGCTACCAACACACCGGTAGAATCTTTCATTCAAACCGATGCCGCGGTTAACCAGGGCAATAGCGGTGGCGCACTGATCAATACCAACGGATTACTGATTGGAATCAATTCCGCCATTGCATCTCCAACAGGTTTTTATTCCGGTTATTCTTACGCCATTCCAGTAAATATTGTAAAGAAAGTGGTGGATGACCTTATCAAATACGGCAATGTGCAAAGAGGGTACCTGGGTGTAAAAACCGCTAATACAAATGATATTCCTGACGAAGAAAAAACAAAGATGAGTTTAACGTATGATGGTGACGGTTTAGTAATTACGGAAGTTACGCCAAACAGCGCCGCGCTGGAATCCGGGCTAAAGAAAGGGGATATCATAAAAAGTGTAAATGGAATTTCACTCACCGTTCCTTCCGAATTACAGGAACTGGTTACGCGGTACAAGCCCGGTGATAAGATAACAATTGTATTTTCAAGAGGCGGCGTGGATAAAACAGTGACTGCTACTTTAAAAAACAGGGCGGGTAATTTTGATGTCCTTAAAGAAGAAAATGCCGCCCTGGCAAAATTAGGTGCGGAGTTTAACACACTGGATGCTAAAAAAGCAAAAGAATACGGGTTGCCGGGTGGGGTGGTAGTGAAGAAAATAGCCAGTGGCGCGCTAAGCGATCAGACAAGAATGAGAGATGGCTTTATCATAGTGAAAGTGAATGATAAAGAGATTAAGAATATGGATGAATTGATCAAAGCCCTGGGTAATTCCAAAACAGTTACGATCAGTGGATTTTACCCGGGAAATGATGGGTTATACGATTACCCGATTACTTTAGAGGATTAGGGGAGAATTGAAAATTGAAAATTGAAAAATCAAAAATTCATGCTAACCGATAACTCTTTTTAATTGCTTATTTTAAGGAACATTCCATTTTATTCCTGAATTTTTAATTAAATGGATTGATACAGGAAATTTCAATTTGAGGGAATTATTAATTTCTAATTTTCGACTCCTGTTTTCTCATACACCAGGTATCCCCAGGGTTGTATTTCAAATGATCTTTGGAGGCTAAAATTATTGCAGGCTTTATTAAACACTTCGATAAAATTACCTGCAGGGTGTTCATCCTCCAATATACAATCAACCGCCTGGCTGCTCAAATTTAATAACACCAATACTTCATTGCTTCCATTTTTACGAAGCCATGCCAACACATTATTTTCCACATTTGTTTTTAACCGGATGGTGATCGCTTCGGGATCGCCGGCTCTTAATGCCGGGTTGGTTTTACGGAGGTTTAATAAGGTTTTATAAAAATCATGTAATTCATATTTGCCATTCCATTCTATTACATCCTTCTCAAAAAATTTCAATCGTTTTAGATTGGGCAACTCCTGGCCGCTGTAGATCAATGGAATGCCTTCCCAGGTAAAGCTATGTACGGCAAAGGCTTTGGCAGCATCGCCGTATTTTTCATACTCAGTCCCATTCCAGCTATTCTCATCATGATTGCTGGTAAACCATAATT
>JBDTVX010000424.1:0-3734 GCA_040007015.1 Ferruginibacter sp.
ACTGTTACAGTGCGGATGCGTGTAGGTTTGTTAATTCCTACAATCATAGTGGTCAGATCCCTGTTTGGGCCCGCTCCCGGATTATGAAAAGATGGATCATAGCTGGTATAGAAAGACGTAAAGCCACCTATTTCTTTAAGGCCCTCCAAATCCCTTACTGCGCCATCATACACAATTCCATTTCCTGTTTTAGCGTAAATAGCATTACCTACATTATCACCAATGGTAGGCCCGTTTCTCTTTGCGCCAAACTGATCAGCAACATATACATCACCCTTTACCAGCATTTCCACAGCCCATACATTTTGCGCTCTACGTCCTTGCTTTTTTCCCAATGAATCAATCGCTTTCCATACATCTGGGCGCCCGGGCATAAACATTGCCGTTACCGCACGGCCCACCAATACACTATCGGGATTTATTACTTCCCATCCTTCAGCAATCTGGTAACGATAACCTGCATTGCTCATAGTTGCCCATGCTTCTTCCACACTCACAGCTTTCATTCTGCCGATAATATCATCCGGCACTTTCGGCCTTCCATCGGGAAAGCGTTCGCCTTTCCATTCTGGTGTCAAAGCAATTAATTCTTCTTTACTTATCTGTACCTGCTGGCCTTGGGATTGCAGGCCGGTACAAATGCAAATTGAATAAAACAACAAATATTTAATCATGGTTTTATATTTAAAATGATAAATGACTTTCTAATTTGCCGGGTCATGTTTTCTTTCTGCTGATTCATCTTTTGGCGGGCGGTTGTGCCACCAGGTTGCCAGTGAAGAACCCGTTACGTTCATCATTGTTCCAAATATTACCGAAGCCAATCCTACCGTGGCTATTTTACCCATTCCCTTAGCAAGAGCAGAAGCAAGCCCCGCATTTTGCATTCCCACTTCCAAAGCAATTGTTCGGCAATCCGTTTCCGGAAATTTTAATAGACGGGCCGACCAATACCCAAGAAAATAACCAGCCATATTGTGAATAAATGTAGCTACTATCAATAGCCCCCCTACTTTTAATAAATTATTCCTTCCTGCTGCTGTAATAACAAGCAATACCAATGCAATCCCCACCATTGAAATAACCGGCATCGCTTTATCTAACCATTTTAATTTTCCCCGCACGATATAGTGAAATGCAAGGCCCGCTGCAATAGGTATAATCACAATTTTGGTTATATCCCAAACCATTGCCCAGAGATCTATTGCTACATAACTGCCGCCAAGTAATTTCATCAGAAATGGAGTTAAGAAAGGTGCCAATAATGTAGAAACTGTTGTAACAGAAACCGACAAGGCAAGATTAGCCTTTGCGAGATAGCACATGACATTTGAGGCAAGGCCACTGGGGCAACATCCGATCAAAATAATTCCTGCTGCAACTTCACCAGGAAAATTAAAAAGATGAGCCACTGCAAACCCAACTAATGGCATAATGGTATAATGACATACGATGCCAACAATTACTCCTTTGGGCATTCGCATCACCTGTGCAAAATCTTTAAGACTTAATTCGGTTCCCATCCCAAACATAATCGCCTGCAACAGGATTGGAATAAAAAATGAGGCATCTCTTCCCCCAACTGTTTTAAAGTACTGCGGAAAATACATTGCCACAGTAGCCACTGCAAGGATCACCGCACTGTACCAGTAGCCTTTAAGCATCTTCCCCGCCCGGAATGCAATAGCGAGGTTTAAAAAAGCTAAAGCCAGTAAACATCCGGACCAGTGATGCATTTTTTGATAGGTGGTAAAAATAAATGCCAGTAATAAAATAATTGCTGTGATATAACAGTATGTACAAAATAATTTTTTTAAAGTAGCCATAGATCTGATTGGTTTTAATTCGATCTGATACAAAATTATGCGCATGATCGCCTTACTTGTGATTGATAAGCAATTCGGCATGAAAATGATTTACCTGTAATCTATAGAATCTCCTGGCCGAAAAATTCCGGATAATTTTCGCGCCGCGATAGAATGGGCTTATCACCAATCATTATCAAATAGATATACAAGTAATTTAAAGACATAAATATCTGCGAAATCAGGTAATATTTTGTACACAATCCAACGGCGGTTTATATTGGAAGTTTATTGCAGTAACCTGTACGAAATTGTTTCGCAAAGCATTTCTTTTAGACTATTTTATTTACAAAACAACCTGCTATTATGAAGAAAAAATTACACCCGGCATTTCGCCGGTACGATCCCGATTTTTGTACATGAAGCCGTGGCGCTGTTATTGGAGATTTAGCAATATGGAAAGAAGTAGTTTACAACTGCAAAAGCAAATTAATAAAGAAATTAGCCAGCTTCAAACATTCAGTACCCGTAAGTTTTTTTTACAATAATCAACAAGCATGAAAAAAATAAATCTCAAGCATCAAAATATCATCAGGCATACTGGTGCAAAACCTTAAACAATTGCACCATTTTTTTAATGAAATTTATTAGGAATTTTATCGTTTCAACATGTTGGTAATAATATCCCTGGTGAATGGCAAGGTTTTTTTTTATTGCAATTCAGCTATCCTTCTAAATTCGTCTCCCAGTTTATTGCTAAGGCTTTCGAATATCTCATAATATTTCATATAAGTATTATGGTTGTTTTCGGCAGGGGAAAAACTTTGAGTAATTTGAATCTGGCCAGCAGCTTCATCCAGTGACCTGAATATACCCATTTCAGTTGCAGCTAACAAAAAGGCGCCTATACTTACACTGTTTGAATTATTGGTAACATGTACTGTTTTATTAAACATATCTGCAATTATTTGTGTACAAAAAGGTATAGTTGCAAAACTTCCGTTTACTGAAAGGGCGCTAATATTCCTGTGTTCGTTCAGCATTTTTCCAATGCTATAGATTTCATAAAGTATACCCTCGATGATAGCCCTGATAAAATGCTGACGTTCATGTTTAATATTTATGCCGAAGAACATCCCCCTTGCATCAGGATTCCATAGGGGAGCACGCTCCCCTAACAGATAAGGTAAAAACAATAATCCGCCGGAGCCTATCGCTACCTTGGTAGCTTCCTGTAGCAGGCTGTTCATGCAACTTTCTATATCATATGCAGTTGCAAAATCTCCGAATTGTTTTGCAAACCATTCAAAAGTTCCTCCGCCACTATTACTTGGGCCACCGCTTACAAAACAATCTTCTGTAATCAGATAGTTAAATACTCTTTTTTTTTCGTCATACAGCATTTTATTACTAACTACCCTCACGGCGCTGCTATCTTCAATTGTAATGGTGGCCTGATCGCTGTTCCAAATACCGGCGCCAAGGGTAGCCAGGCAGCCATCACTGGACCCAATCAGTATTTTTGTATCTGCGCTTAAACCAAATGAATTCTGGTAAGCCTTTTTTAAGGTGCCTGCAGTTGCAAAAACCGGAACAAGCTGTGCCAGTTTGTCGCTGTTTATGCCGGCAAAATAGAGCGCTTCCGGCTCCCAGGCAATTTTGTGTACATTCAACATACCACTTGCACATGCCAGGCTGTAATCGATCATATACTCTCCTGTTAGCTGGTGTACCACGTAAGACTTTATAGAGAGAAATTTCCCGGCCTGTTGAAATTTTTGTGGATCATTTTTCTTCATCCACGCAATTTTCAACATGGGGGACATAGGATGAAGGGGAGTTCCTGTACTATTATACATTGTTGCCGCAAGTGGAGATTCCTTTATTTCTATTGCTTCTTTTTTTGCCCTGTTATCAGCCCAGGTGGAT
>JBDTVX010000425.1:0-3724 GCA_040007015.1 Ferruginibacter sp.
ATGTGGCGGATTTTATAGGCGACAGCCTGGGGCTTGCTCAACAGGCAGAAAAAACGCAGGCGGATATCATCGTTTTTGCGGGCGTTCATTTTATGGCTGAAACTGCAAAGATATTGAACCCGTCTAAAAAGGTATTGCTGCCCGATCTTAAGGCAGGATGTTCATTGAGCGATAGCGCCCCGCCGGCTTTATTTAAATTATTTAAGGATAAACATCCTGATCACCTTGTGATTACATATATTAATTGTTCCGCAGGAATGAAAGCTTTAAGTGATATTATCTGCACCAGCAGTAATGCCGAAAAAATAATTGAAAGTTTACCAAAGGATCAAAAAATAATTTTTGCGCCCGATAAAAACCTGGGTGCTTATTTGAATAAGAAAACCGGGAGAAATATGATATTGTGGAATGGAGCATGTATGGTGCATGAAATATTTAGCCTCGAAAAAATAACCAGGCTAAAAATACGTCATCCCCGTGCGGAGGTGATCGCTCATCCCGAGTGCGAAGATGCTGTATTGGCCGTAGCAGACTATATAGGCAGCACCACGGGTTTATTAAAATATACCCAACAAAGTACCAGCACCGAATTTATAGTGGTTACAGAGACCGGTATATTGCACCAGATGCAAAAGGAAAGTCCTGGCAAAACATTTATACCCGCGCCGCCAGATAATAGTTGCGCCTGTAATGATTGCCCCCATATGAAATTAAATACACTGGAAAAATTGTACCTGTGTATGGAATATGAACAACCCGAAATAACGATGGAGGAAGATTTAAGGATAGCAGCTAAGAAGCCGATAGAAAGAATGCTGGAGATCAGTAAAAGATATGGACTATGATTTTGAATGAGATAATGAATAATTAAATAAATAAGGGACTATATAAATTTACTTTCAGCTGATCTTCAATTAGGGCATCTTGTTTTGACTTGTTGGTTGTTCCCGGTTTTAGGGTTGTTTCTTATTTTTGGTGTTTGATATATGGTAAAGAATGTATATATTAACACATTTTTATCATAGTCTTTAAAGAAAATTTGATATAAAACGGAATTCAGTTAAGGGGATATTTATTTATTCCTGGAAGTTTTCTTCTTACCTTGTTTAATTTAAATATTATAATTTATGGCAATTCCTTCAGTTGACCTGGCAGAATTTTTAAGTGGGGACGCAAACCGAAAAGAGGCTTTTGTTCAGGAATTGGGCAAGGCTTATGAGGCGGTGGGATTTGTGGCGGTAAAGAATCATGGGGTGCCGGAAGAATTAATCGGTGACCTGTACAGGTATGTACAGGAGTTTTTCTCGTTGCCGCTTGAACAAAAAAGAAGCTACGAAATACCTGAACTTGCCGGCCAGCGCGGGTATACGAGTTTTGGTAAGGAACATGCCAAAGGAAGTGATGCTCCCGATTTAAAGGAATTTTTTCAATACGGGCAAATACCGCGTGATAGTTACAAGGAGGAAGAATATCCACCAAATGTGTTAGTAAAAAATATACCAGGATTTGATAAAACTTTTGCTGATGCGTACCGGGCTTTCGAGCGGTCGGGAACGGCTTTGTTACAGGCCATCGCGCTTTATCTTAATCTTGATGAACATTATTTTGATGAATATGTGTATAATGGGAACTCCATTTTACGCGCTATTCATTATCCCCCTATTACCAATGAACCAAAAAGCGCTATCCGTGCTGAGCAGCATGAAGATATTAATTTAATTACATTACTGGTAGGTGCATCCGCCGACGGGTTACAAATATTAACCAGGAAAAATGAATGGGTGGGCGTCACTTCGCTGCCTGAGCAGATTGTTGTAAATGTGGGAGATATGTTACAGCGCTTCACAAATAATAAGTTAAGAAGCACTACTCACCGCGTGGTTAATCCGGCACGGGAACTATGGCATACTTCCAGGTTCTCCATCCCTTTCTTTCTTCATCCAAAATCCTCAATGAGCCTTCGTTGCCTGGAAGGATGTATTGATGAAGAACATCCTAAATTTTATGAAGACGCTACTGCAGGCGAATACCTGGACGAAAGATTAAGAGAGATCGGGCTAAAAAAATAGGTAATTATTAGCTGCTGATTTTGAATAGAATGCCTGGTTGCCAAAAACTAAAATTAATCATTTTAATGAATGCGTAGTAAAAAAAATTTTACAATAAATTTATGGTTAACCGGAAGGCTCACAGGATAATATATATATAATGTAATGATAATATTCAATAGGGGACTAAAGTTTTTTAAATCAAAATCAAAAAATGTCGGTTAAAGTGGTATATTTCTTTCAAAACTATTTTGCGCCTGCTTCCAATAAGCTCATTGTCACGAATTGATCTTACTTCGCCATATATCATTTTTAAAAGCAATTTTATTGCACAGTGTTACCGCTTTTGGCGGCCCGCAGGGTCATTTAGGAATGATGATGAAAACTTTCGTAGACAGTCGAAGGGATGTTACAAAGGATGAATTAATGGAGTATGTATCTTTTTGTCAAATGATTCCCGGGGCATCCTCTACACAGGTACTTACATTAATTGGATATAAAAGGGGAGGCGTACCATTAGCAGTATTAACCCTGGTGATTTGGATTTTACCTGCCTGTATGCTAATGGGCGCCTTATCCTTTTTAGTGAGCAGGATAGGTACCAAGAATCTCACAACCAGTATTTTCCAGTTTATTCAGCCTATGGCAATAGGATTTTTAGCGTATGCAGGAATGAAGGCTTATAGAATAGGTGTGAACAATCCTATTACTCAAATTATCATGACGGTTACTATGGTAGTAACTTATTTACTTTTTAAGACTCCATGGGTTTTTCCCTTGTTGATCATAATGGGCGGTGTGTCAACAAATTTTAGCAGTAAACGCATTCCTGAAAAGGAAAAAATAAAGCCAAGGCAGATCCGATGGACAAATATCTGGCTCTTTGTATTGGTTTTTATTATCGCAGGATTTTTAAGTGAAACAGCACGTAAGCAGGATTGGCCGCATAGAAAGGCCTATAACCTCTTTGAGAATTTTTATCGTTTCGGGAGTTTTGTTTTTGGTGGCGGAGATGTACTGATTCCGATGATGCTGGATCAATATGTAGCGCGGCCAAGTGCGCCAAAGTTTGTGGATACCAGGCAAAACATAATCAGGATAGAAAGAAGTGAATTGCTTACCGGGGCAGGGATCGTAAGGGCCATTCCCGGTCCTGTTTTTTCAATTGCGTCTTTTACGGGAGGCATTGCGTTAAAGGACGAAGGAAAAATACAGCAAATACTTGGTTGCATCATCGGTTCCGTGGCCATCTTTTTGCCGAGCGCTTTATTGGTCCTCTTTTTTTTTCCTGTTTGGCAATTTTTTAAAAAGTTTGTTGTGGTGTACCGGGCGCTTGAGGGAATTAATGCGGTAGTAGTTGGATTAATGTGGGCGGCTACGTTTTATCTTTTAAAACATGTGTCCATCACGCATTTTAATATTATAAGTTTTTTTAATATAAGTGTGATCGCCGCAACTATCATTGCACTTCATTTCACAAAAATACCTGCTCCGCTGATCGTCGTTTTTTGCCTGGTATTAGGACTGATATTCTAAGACGCATTAAAAAAATTGAGGCATCAAAAAATTTAAATATTTGACTTACTTGTAATACCCGTTCCTTTCAATTTCTTCTTTCACAATATCCGGTACCATGTACCGTATAGATTTGCCAAGCCTGATTAACTCACGTATAT
>JBDTVX010000426.1:0-3654 GCA_040007015.1 Ferruginibacter sp.
AAGCCGGGATTCCAATACAGCAATTTCTTTTTTTTGCTCTTCAACAATTGTTTGTAATTCCTGTATACCCTTTATCGCTATAACTCCAAACCCGCTGTAGTCCATGGTGTAGATATCCAGGTTACGTTCTTTGTTTACGTTGTGAGTTACCATTGATGGAAAAACCTTCATTACATCCTGGGCAATAAAACCATTATAATCCTGCTTATCTGTTGCATTTTTGAATTGGTAAGTAGCAGGTATTAATTGATCTATCTTACCGAGCATGGTGGCCAATGGCTTAATATTGGTTTTTAGACGTTCATCAGATAAAGCACTATAAGCCCCTGTACTATTATTAAATGACCCCCTGAAATTACCATTGCAATATAATTGAAGCAGGGTGCTATAAGTGACTAACTCCCAATGATCTTTAGTTGCTGAATTTTCTATGTCAAGACCAAAACTACCATGGCTTATTTTTTCTTTATACTTTAATGGATCAGTTGTCCCTACTCCTAAATTGCCGTCTTTAGATAGAACCATTGAGGTGACATTTCCATTTATTCTGAATTGGAGGCCCCCTAAAGTGGCACTGCTATTATATACTATTCCACCACTTACATTGCTTGCCGGCCGTCCGAATAGGATACTGGTTTCTGCGTTATCCGGTGCAAGTATACTAAGATAGTTGTCGGTTGAACTTTCAACAACCATAGTAGAATTATACCATGCAGTTACACCGGCGCTTCCATTTACAACATGCAATTTACTGGTTGGATTAGCTGTTCCTATACCTACGTTTTGAGCCATTGAATTTTGGCAAAACAGCATTAAGGCCGTAAAAAAAACAAGGATTAATTTTTTCATGATAAATATTTTAGATGAGGAAATTAATAAATATATTTAAAATATGGCAGACATTCTATCAATGATAACTAAGGTTAAATGGTAGGCCCTTATTTTGTTTGATGGCTACTAACCTGGCAAGATTTTACAGGTGTAAAAAACCTGTGTGGCTATCGATACAAAAAAATTTAATTGGCTTCAAGGTGAAATAAAACTAATTTAGATAGCATCACAGGAACAACCTATTCCGGGAATGCAATTTTTCCTTCTCACTTTTAAACCTCTGATATGAAAAAAATCTACTTTCTGCTACTGTTTTTAATTTCCAATGGAATAGCCAAATCACAGGTTCTTACCTCGGAAGGATTTGAGAATGGTAATTTCCCCCCTCCGGGCTGGACCAGTATTAACGCCGGCAGTGGAAACGACTGGTTAAGAAACGATAACCCGGTTTTTTTTGATCAAAGTTTAGCTGCCTATTCAGGAAGAAATTGCGCCGTTTATGGATTTGATCCGGGTAATGCCGCCAATGCATGGATTATAACACCCGCATTAAATTTAATGGCAGGCCAGTCTTATGGCATCAGTTTTTATTACCGCATTTCTAATGGGCAGTACCCGGAAAAGCTAAAAGTAACGGTTGGACAATCTGCTACAGTTCCGGCTCAATCAAATATATTGTGGAAAAATAACGGGCAGGACAGTTTAACAAATACCGAATACTTAAAAGCAATTATTCAATACGTACCCAGTGCAAATGGTAATTACTATTTTGGTTTCAACTGCTATTCAAACGCTGATGCAGACTTTCTTTTAATAGACAGCATTGTTGTACAAACGGCCCCAGCTTCTCCCCCTTTATGTGCCACCAATATTGCTCCGGCCAATAATTCAACAAATGTTTCAAGGCCCACCACAACACTTGACTGGTCCACCGCTGCCACTGCCACCGGCTACGATCTTTATTTTGGTACTGCAAATCCTCCTGTTGATTATTTAGGGAGTATCGCCGCCAGTCAAACGCCCATCACTAATCTTCAATACAGTACTAACTATTACTGGTATGTGGTGCCTTACAACGCAGCGGGCTATGCAACCGGCTGTAGTACCGCCAATGTTACTTCCTTTACAACCATACCCCCGCCACCCAAACCAGGCTGTACAACTAATATTACACCAGCTAATAATGCCACCAATGTTTCATATCCATCTGCTGATTTTTCTGTTATGCCAGTCGCGGACGCAACTAAATACAATTTATATCTCACCAATTTAAATGCTTCTTTTATTACGATTACCACCTATGATAACCCAACCTTTAGCTATACAAACCTGCAGCCCAATACCCCGTATAGCTGGTATGTAGTTCCTGAAAATGATGGGGGAAAAGCTACCGGGTGCAATGTAAATAAAACCACCACATTCACCACAGGATCTGCCTTACCGGTTAGATTTTTATATTTTAAGGCAACAACAGTTGATGGAACCAATATATTGAATTGGGCAACGGCTTCAGAAACTAATAACCGTTATTTTGAAATTGAAAAATCCGGTGATGGTCTTTCATTCAAAGCCATCGATAAAGTTTTTACAAAAGCCCTGGATGGCAATACTGATATTGAAACAAGCTATACTTATAAGGATGCCCAACCTTATTTGAGTAATAACTTTTACAGGTTAAAACAAGTTGATAAAGATGGCAATGGCGAGTATTCGGGCATTGTGAACATAAAAAATAGCCTGATCAATGGTTTAAGGCTTTTATCCACCTATCCCAATCCTTCAAAAGATATGGTCTATTGTAAAATTATCTCCCCATCTAACCAGGAAATCCATTTCCTTATTACGGATGCAGTTGGTAAAAAAGTAACGACGAAGCAATCTGTTGTAAGCAAAGGAGAAAATAATATTCCAATAGACATAAAAGTCCTGTCGGGCGGAACCTATTTTCTTAAAGTAATCGATCAAAGTGGTAAAACGGTAATACAGAAGTTTATTAAAATTGAATGAAGAGTAGCCATCGGTTAAAAATAAAATGCCGGTACAAATAAAATTTTTTATTTTGTACCGGCATCTATTTTAACTATCCTAAGTTTTTACATCTTACTCTTTATCATTTTCTTCCGAATCCGCACCCGTTTCATTATTTGGCTCTTCAGGCGAGTCGGCAGCTTCATTTTCAGTTTCCAAACCTGTTTCGGTATCCTCTTTAGCAATATCCTCCATTGATTCTGCATCAGCAATTTCTTCGGGTGCTTCAGGCTCTTCATCCAGCTTTGTGATCGCAGCTATTTCATCGCCATCATCTACCTTTATTAATTTTACCCCCTGGGTTGCCCTTCCCTGTTCACTTACACTTGCCACGCTCATACGGATCGTTACCCCACTTACGCAGGTGATCATCAGGTCTTCTTTTTCCGTTACATCAAGCAAACCTACGAGTGAGCCGGTTTTATCAGTTACATTGATCGTTTTAACTCCTTTCCCGCCGCGGTTCGTAATACGATAATTGGGCTCGCCGGTTTCGGGATCATCCAGGAAGGTGCGCTTGCCAAAACCTTTTTCACTTACCACCAGGATCGTACGGCTCTTGTCTTCCCTGTTTACGCAAACCATCCCTACCACTCCATCTTTTTCATCCTCCACCTCTATCCCAAATACCCCGATCCCACCCCGACCGGTTGAACGGACCTTTTCTTCCGGGAAACGGATAGCACGGCCGCTTTTTACAGCCAGCATGATCTCACAATTTCCATCGGTCATTTTTGCTTCCAGTAACTGATCGCCCTCCTGGATATTTATGGCGTTGATCCCATTTTGCCTCGG
>JBDTVX010000427.1:0-3582 GCA_040007015.1 Ferruginibacter sp.
AAAACCTGGCTCAATCAACTTGCTGCAGACAGCGGTTTTTCTATCGACTATATAAATAATACCGATTTGGTTGATGAAGATTTCCTGCACCATTACCAGTTATTCGTACAACTCGATTATCCGCCTTATAACTGGAAGGAAAAAGCAGTAGTTGCATTTCAGCATTATATTGAGGAGGGCAAGGGTGGCTGGATTGGCTTTCATCATGCTACACTGCTAGGTAAATTTGATGGGTACCCGATGTGGCAATGGTTCTCCGGTTTTATGGGGAGCATTGAATATAAAAATTATATCCCCGGCTTTGCGGATGGCACCGTACATGTGGAAGATACCATTCATCCCTGTATGAAAAATATACCCGGGCAGTTTATTATTGAAAAAGAAGAATGGTATACTTACAATAAAAGCCCAAGGCCCAATGTGAAAGTGATCGCCAGTGTAGATGAATCTGGTTACTCACCTGTATCTGAAATCAAAATGGGTGACCACCCGGTGGTATGGACAAATACAAATTATGCTGCAAAGAATATTTATATATTTATGGGCCATTCGCCAGAACTTTTTAAGAATAAATATTATACCACCATTTTCAGGAATGCAATATTTTGGGCAGCAGCCCCCTAAGCCCCTGAAGAGGAATATGGCAGGTATATAATTATTCGATATTCTTTTGAAAAGATAACTGTCCCGGACGTAAGAGTACCCTTACCTGTTACCTCATCCCCTATTTCCTTTATTCAATTTTCTGCATGAATTCATTGTTCGTTATCCTGCATTTTAAAGCAAAGTAACCGGTGGATCAATTCTTTTTTTTATTATTAGTTTTTTCGTGATTTGGATTGTGGGCATTATTGAAATTGCGTCGAAAAATTTTTCATCCTGGGATGGAAGAAACGGTTCGGCTGATTGCAGAATTGCCTCCATTGCCCGGGCTGTGATTTTTAGCATCTTTTGATTACAGGATTTTTCCAGGAGATAATTTTTTAAAAGAAGCCTCCATTTATTTTAATGTTATAACGACCCACCTTCTACCAGCACCGACTCCAGTGTTATTTCCTGCAAAAATGTATTACCCGAAAGACAGCTCATCATCCGCTTGAAGGCTAACTTTCCCAGTTTATAACCGCTTGTTTCCACATAGGTGATCTTCGGATTATAGATGTTAGGGATAAACCCGTTACTGATCGATATAACAGCAATATCTTCCGGCACTTTTAATTCCTTCTCATGAATTGCCTGCATGGCGCCAATCAGGATCAGGTCGCCCATGCAAAAAACCGCATCCGGCGGGTCATTATCTTCCAATGCCCTTAGTGTGATATTTTTTGATTCCTCCACGTTTAAAGGAACGCCGATGGAAAGTTTTGTGCCCGGTGATTTTAATTCAAATGTTTCGCGGAATGAATTCAACCTTTTTTTTGAGATGGTTAAATTAAGATGGCCAAAAAGAGCAAGTACATGCTTTTTTTGTTTGGCGATCAACGCTTCTGCCGCAATATTCGCCGCGGCTTTATCGGCCATGCAAATTTTATTGCATGCTTCATAATCGGGCACCCTGTCAAAGAAAAGTATAGGAATGTTTAGCTCCTGCAATTTTAGAAACGGTTCAATATTATTTGTTTCGGTGGTAATAGATACAAATATTCCAGCGATCCTGTTGTTCTTTAGCAGTTTAAGATTGGCAGTTTCCACCTCCATGCTCTCACCCGATTGCATGATCAGTACAGAATATTGCTGTAGCCTTGCTTCCTGCTCAACCGCGGCAATAAACGAGTCATAAAAAAAATTGTCGACCGAAGGAACCAATATCCCCAAAACATTGCTGGTATTACTCCGCAGATGAATCGCAAAACTATTGGGTTCATACTCCAGTGCTTCCGCCAGTTCTTTTACCCTTTTTTTTGTGTCGGTTGAAATATCCGGATGATCCTTTAATGCCCTTGAAACGGTAGATATACTAAGATGCAAAACCTCGGCAAGCTTTTTTAACGTACTGTTTTGTTGCATATTAAATTTCTATGAATACTATGGGCAGTTTTAAAAATCAAATCGCTGCATACGGTACCTAAAGGGAGACGTTAGTTTTGATAATCAAAATTTTCAGATAATACTTTATTAATACCAGCTATCGTGATTGTAATAATGAGCGTATCCTTTTGTGTTGTTACAACTAACCCTTCTTCTTCAAGCAATTTTAGATGTTGCTGTATGATGCTCCAGTCCTGGAACTGGCGTAAAATTATTTCTCTTGGCCGGCATTGATAAGTAACGGGCTGTGGATCCTGGTTGGTGATAGAATAGATAGTTTGCAGTGTCTTGTAATGAGTGTCCATGGAATAAATATATCTAAAATAATTCCATGAATGTAAAATTTACGAACAATATTTTCCGAAAAATATAAAAGACCGGGGGCGTACAGGTCCAATCTATTGCCACTAAAGGCATTCCGGCAATTTTCGGATTTCCGCATTTATCAGTAAACTAACTTTAAAACAACTGTTGTTTGCTTACAAAATGCCTTTATCTGTATTTCCCTGGTATTTTATATTGTTATAATATGAGCCTTTGCACCCAATTAATGAACGAAGGCCTTTTCAAAATTACCTTTTATCTTACATTCGTTTTAGTTGTAGCGGTTATAAAATATATTACCTGCCAGCGCAGTATGATTTTCATGCTTAATTGCAATAAGGGAATAAACAATCTTCCCGGCCTAAACAATAAATTATTAACCAATTATTAAAAATAAATAAAGACCATATGCAAAATAAATTGGGCAGGATAATTATACTCGTGGATGATTATGATAAAGCATTAAAATTTTATGAAACAAATTTCTTCTGCAAAAAAATATTTGACTCGGAAGGGCCCAATGATCAAAGATACCTGCATGTTGGGTTTAGTGACCATGACAGTATTGGCATATGGTTCCTGCTGGCAGACAATGATGAACAAAAAAATAAAATTGGAAAGCAAACTGCGGGACAACCAACATTTGTTATTTATACCGATGCGTGTGAAAAATTTTACGACCATATTAAAATCAATGAAGTAACGATCGTTGAAGAATTGGTATCAACACCGCAGAGCAAATTTTTTCATTGCCTTGATCTTTATGGAAACAGGATTACTATTGTTGAACTGAATTCTTAGATACCGAATGTGATAACCGGTCTGACCTTCGGTGCCAACCGGTTATCATCTTTGGTACCGATTGTATTGAAGGCAAGGTTATTTGTCAGATGATTCCATTACCTCCGGTCTGATTCCCGACAACCCCGGACTGACCTTTGGTACCGTCCGGGGTTGTCCAGGCCTTTCTTAAAAACCGTAACCAGTTGCCGTGCATGATATTTTCTACATCGGTTCTTGTATATCCGCGTTTATGTAGCAGTGACGGAACATTCTGTAAATCAGCAATCGTATCAAGATCATAAGGACTTTGTTCCCTGCCAAAGCCGCCATCCAGGTCGGTGCCCAAACCCACATGCAGGGTATTGCCGGCGAGCTGGCAAATATGATCCATGTGATCGATCATTTTTTCAAGGTTGCAATTCATTTGTTCCGGCGAAGACCTCCCTC
>JBDTVX010000428.1:0-3570 GCA_040007015.1 Ferruginibacter sp.
AATGTAATTTTAGACCGATTACTTACTTTAGCAAATAGTTATTGACGCGAATTTATTATTAGTTCAAGCAGAATGAGTTACGAAATCAAACAAGACGGAAGGTTCAAATACATAGAAGAAGGCAAGGGTGAACCGCTTATGTTGCTGCATGGTTTATTTGGAGCATTGAGCAATTTTATGCCGCTGATAGAGCATTTCAAACATTCGCATAAAGTAATTGTGCCCATGCTCCCCTTGCTGGAGCTTGACTTGCTGCATACCTCCGTTGGGGGCCTTCAAAAATTTGTGCAAAGGTTTATTGAATATCGTAATTATAATAATATCCATTTGCTTGGTAATTCACTGGGTGGCCATGTGGCGCTGATACATATATTAAAAAATCCAGATCGTATAAAAACGCTCATTTTAACCGGTAGTTCGGGCTTATTTGAAAATGGCATGGGCGACACCTATCCCAAACGCGGCGACAGGGATTATATCCGTAAAAAAACTGAGCTTACATTTTACGACCCTGCCATGGCCACAGAAGAATTGGTAAATGAAGTGTTTGAAATTACCAACAACCGGCTGAAAGTGATCAAAATAATCGCACTGGCTAAAAGCGCCATCCGCAATAACCTGGGTGAAGAATTAAATGAAATAAAGCAACCTACCTGCCTGATCTGGGGAAATAATGATACCATTACCCCCCCCTTCGTTGGAAAAGAATTTAACAGGCTTATTCCGAATAGTGAACTGCATTTTGTAGATAAATGCGGCCATGCTCCCATGATGGAAGTTCCGGAAGACTTTAACAGGATATTATCTGTTTTTTTAGCAAAACAAAAAACACCTGCTGCAACAGTTTGATAATATTAATTGTCTTTATACGTTAAACCCCTGGATGGTTTAATTTTTGGGTACTACATTCATCTCAAACATTTTAAATGCTTACGGCGGAACTCATTAATAATAATATACCCCGGCTTCAGTTGCAAGACAGTATCAGTAAGGCTTTGCAGCTGATCAATGATTACCGGGTTACCCATTTACCGGTGGTGTCGGAAGGCAAGTACCTGGGAATGATCAGTGAAGATGACCTGCTGGATGTTGAAGAAGAAAAAGGTACCATCGAATTTTTACAGGAAAATTTTGTCCCTGCTTTCGTTAAAGAAAATGAACATTTCCTGAATGCGGTGAAATGCAGTAACCAATTTGAAGCTTCTATTGTGCCTGTAACCAATGAAGAAAAGGAACTGGTGGGCGTTATTACAGTCACAGATCTTTTAAAGGCCCTGGGCGATTTTTCCGGTGCAAATGAGATTGGCGGCATCATCATCATTGAAATGGAGCGTTCACAATTCGCCATTTCTGAAATCAGCCGTATTGTAGAGGGAAATGATGCTACCATTCTTCACCTTAATACCACCATACAACCTGATACGGGTTTACTCACCGTTTCACTGCATTTAAACAAAAAAGAAATAGCAGCTATCGTATCTGCATTTGAAAGGTATGAGTATGATATCATTTACTATTTTGGCGATGAGAAATTTGAAAATGAAATACACAGTAACTATCGGCATTTAATGAGTTATCTTGATATTTAGTCCCTTTGAAGTTTTTTCCGGCAACTATTGCAGGTTTATATGAATTACTTTTAAAAGCCGTGTGCAGGTTAAGTGTTGTATTAATGAGTATTTTAAGAAAAATATATTATAGTTGCCTGCTCACTTTAATTGCTGCGAATGTTGCTGCGCAAAATGTGGAAGTATCAATGCAGCCTGTTACCAAATTACCATTGGTTTCCCTGGATTCTTCAGCCAAACTGGCAGTTCGTAAAATCATTATTACGGGTAACAAAAAAACAAAAGACTATATGATTCTCCGGGAAATACAATTTAAACCCGGCGACTCCATCATCATTGGAAACCTCAATGATGCTTTTCAACTGGCCCGTCAGCAGGTTTATAATACTACCTTGTTCCATGAAGTTAAAGTAGAGCTGTCCATGATCTCAGCATATGAAATTGACGTCATTGTAACTGTAAAAGAAAGGTGGTATTTTTTCCCTTCACCACAGTTTCAAATCGTAGACCGGAGTTTCAATGAGTGGCTGGTTAAATACAAAGGTGATTTGTCCAGGGTAAATTACGGGCTAAAATTTGTACACTATAATTTTAGCGGCAGAAGAGATCCCCTTCGCCTTTTTCTTATTAATGGCTATACAAAAAATTTGTCTTTTTCTTATTCCCAGCCCTATAGTAATGGCGCACTCACCCAGGGTTTTGGTATTGGTGGCGGTTTCTCTCAGAACAGGGAAATAGCATATAAAACTACTTCAGATAATAAAATCCTTTTTTTTAAGAACGAAAATTTTGTAAAAAAAGATATTTATTTCAACTTAAGTTTCCGGTTACAAAAAGGCATTTTATTCAGGCACCTGTTTAATGTGGCTTATTCCAGGCTTACGATAAGCGATTCAATCATCTTCCGTTACAACCCAAATTATTTTAATGCCAGCACCACCAAAAAAGGATTGATTGACCTGTCGTATACTTACCAATATACCAATGTAAATAATGTTACTTACCCGTTAAAAGGTGTAACCAGCTACCTGATGCTATCAAAAAGAGGGTTAGGATTTACTGGCGGTACCAATCTTTTTTCGATCGAAGGCGCTTATAATAAATATTGGGCCCTTCATAATAACTGGTTTGGCAGCTTACAGTTTTTAGGTAATATTAAACTGCCATTTGATCAGCCTTATATCAATCAAAGAGCCATCGGGTATGGCAATGCTACCTTAAGGGGCCTGGAGTTTTACGTTATTGACGGAGTTGCTTTTGGTATTTTTAAATCTACTTTAAAAAAGAAGCTGGTTTCATTTTCAATCCCGGTACCTTTTAAATCCAGCAGGATAATACCAAGCCTTCCATTTACCATATTTGCCAAAACATATGCGGATGCAGGATTTTCATATAATAAGAAAAAGTTTGATACCAATCTGAATAACCGGTTTTTGTATACCGGGGGTTTCGGTATTGATATTCTAACCTTATATGATATAAATCTGAAGATTGAATACAGTTTTAATCAATTGGGCCAGCGTCCGTTCTTTTTTGAGAGCAGGTAAATTACGAATGTGCTAATTTGCTAATGTACCGATGTGCTAACTTGTGAACGGAATGTCAAATAAAAAATGTGAAAATGAATTTATTTTTTTAGCCGGACCTCCATAAAAAAAACGGCAGCTTTCCTGTGGCCTTTTTGCCAGCGTCAATAATAGATTTAAATAAGCTACGCAATTATTGGAGCTCAACAACTATTGTAATGCAACCTTTGTTTTGCTATATTTATGTTCCGAAAAAAGAAATAGCAGATTGCAGGTAAAGGGTAATTTTTGGGGAATAAATTAATACCGGGTTACCGCCGAAACGTTTTAGATTTGAAGATCAATATGAAAATAGCCATATATAGCCGCGGTATCGAAAATGACCAGCATAAGGATATGGAATCTTTCCTGCAGGAACTGAAAACCTATAAAGTAGAGCCGGTTTTTTTCCAGGATTTTTTTAACCAGTTTTATTC
>JBDTVX010000429.1:0-3528 GCA_040007015.1 Ferruginibacter sp.
TAACTTCCCATCTAATGGGCGTTCTATAGTTTTCGTGCAGACACTAGGTAAATGATGAAATCATTTAAACAGCTTCTAAGAGGCGCTGCTTAAGAATGTGGGCTTTTTAATTTCAACCGGAACTAATTAGGATGATATTTTTTTATATGCCAAACAGTTGAACCCTGGTTAAAATTCATTTGCAAATATGATATTGTTATTTATTCTTTTTAGTAAACGGAGTAAATAATGACGCTTGCGCATTTGCGCAAAAACGAGTTTTCCCATGTAGCAGGGAGTATGCGGTGTAACCTTACAAACCTACCAACCTGATGTTTGAGCGTGTGATGCCAAAATAAACCAACGAACTCATACGAAGACCTGGGTACTGAAATTGCATAAAAAAATCAGGCTTTAGAAAATCAGGGACCAGGCATTAATTTATATTTTATTTTGAAAAAAATTACAACGGATATATTTTTAACGTATGAACAACACGATTACTGCCAAAAGGCTGGTTGAAAAGTTTACCCTGTTACCTCATCCGGAAGGGGGTTATTTTAAAGAGAATTACAGGTCGCTGGAAATAATACCAGGAACATTTCTTCCAAAACGATTTAACGGAGAAAGGAGTTATAGTACCGCCATTTATTTTTTATTGGAGAAGGGAAACTTTTCTGCGTTTCATAAAATCAAAAGCGATGAATGCTGGCATTTTTATGCGGGAGAAACCCTGTGGATCCATGTTATACATCTGAACGGCAAGCTGGAGATCATTAAATTAGGAAGTGATTTGCTGAATGGAGAACAGGTGCAGGCAATTGTACCGGCAGAGTGCTGGTTTGCTTCTGAACCTGCGCCTGGCACGGAGTATTCATTTGTAGGTTGCACCGTAGCCCCGGGGTTCGACTTTGATGATTTTGATTTAGCTAAAGCAGGTGTGTTATCAAAACAATTTCCCCAGCATATTACGCTCATCACCCGGTTGTGCAGAAGCTGAGTTTTAATTGATAATTAATAATTGATAATTATTAATTGATAATTGAAAACGTTTTCGCGCTCCAGGAGCTATTCTGATTCGAAGACAGGTTTGACAATTTTCGAAACTTATATAAGCAGGTGAATGCACCAGAATATTATGATGCCAATCACTCCTCCAAGTATGCCCGCAATAGCATCAAGGTTTTCAGCGTGCCCTTTACCGGTGATCAATGAAAATAATTCAAAACCATAACAGCCGGCCGCTAATACTACAAAGCTGATGGTTGTTGACAATACAGGTTGCGCAGAAAAAAAATACGATGACAAAAATTGCAGTAATAAACCCAATGGAATACCAACAAAAAAATGTTTCTTCTTATCAGCTGCGATCTTAAATGCCATTCGCCCTTTAATTTTAATTTTCCGGGGATTAAATATATAACATTATTCTAAAGTTGGGATGAAAAAATTGACGGGAAATTCCAAATTCCCATGATGCAAGCGATTGGTGACTACACCGGGCAGCGCCCGGTCTGATTGATAACCCACTAACCGAAGCCAGGGGCAATAGTTTAAAATACACCAATTTCCTGCTCTTTCGATGTTAGATTTTTGAGATACCGAATGATCATTTCACAGTGTGTGTTGTAAAAACTCCTCCTGGAAGCCGGGTTTTCTCACTCAATTCGGTTAGGATTTAACCTGGCATAAGGAGCATAGGAGGCTCAACATGTTTTTATATTAAATGCGTACTCTTAAAAATATTACACTCAATTGTTCGGCAACCACAATGGCATTTTTTTTGAATACATAAATAAAAAAGTAAACGATGGAAAACAATCATTATTTGTCTTTAAATATCCCCGTCTGCGACAAAAAACGTGTTGTAATTATCGGAGGTGGGTTTGGGGGAATAAACGCCGCAAAAGCGCTTCGCAACAAAGGGTTCCAGGTGGTATTATTTGATAAGCACAATTACCATACTTTTCAACCCCTGTTGTACCAGGTCGCAACCGGCGGATTACAGCCGGATTCCATTGCGGGTCCCTTGCGTAATATTTTCAAGGGACGGGATGATTTCCACTTCCGGATGTTCGAAATAATGGCGATAGATCCGGATAGAAATATGGTTTCCACGCCCGTCGGCGATCTTTCATATGATTACCTGGTGATCGCGGGTGGTTCGAAGCCAAATTTTTTTGGCAATAAAAAAATTGAGCATTATTCGCTTCCTTTGAAATCTATACCCGACGCACTAAACCTGCGTAGCCAGTTTATGCAGGTGCTGGAGCGTGCTGAAATGACTAATGATGTACGGCAGAGGAAAGCGCTTTTAAGTATTGTACTTGTAGGTGGGGGTCCCACTGGTGTGGAAACTGCCGGAGCATTGGCAGAATTAAGAAAATATGTACTGCCTAAAGATTATCCCGGAATGGATTTCAATGAAATGGTCATCTACCTGCTGGAAGGAACAAACAGGTTATTAGCCCAAATGTCTGAAAAGGCAGGAGCAAGGGCAAAACATGACCTGGAAAAAATGGGGGTCCTTGTCAGGTTAAATGCCATGGTGGATTCATATGACGGTAAAACGATCCGGTTTAAGAACCTGGAATCGATCGATGCCTACACCGTAGTTTGGTCTGCAGGTGTTACCAGCGCCTCGTTTCCGGGCCTGAAGCCCGAATGGATAGAAAAAGGGCGGATTCTCACAGATGAGCATTGCCAGATAAACGGCTCCAAAAATATCTTCGCAATTGGTGATATTGCACTCATGAAATTGCCAAAATATCCTAAGGGGCATCCTGGTGTGGCCCAGGTAGCGATTCAAATGGGCAAATTTGTGGGGAATAATTTGTCCAAACTGCAAGCGGAAGAGCCTATAAAGCCTTTTGAATATTTTGACAAGGGGACACTGGCTACCATCGGCCGTGGAAAGGCCGTTGCGGATCTTCCGGGCAAAATTCATTTTGGCGGCAGGTTGGCCTGGTGGATATGGCTCTTTGTCCATATAAGTTACCTGGTCAGCTTCCGCAATAAGTTATTGGTATTGGCCAGTTGGATATGGAATTACTTTACTTATGATAAAGGAAACCGGTTGATTATCCGGCCATACGCAAGACAAGATGCTTCGGCAGAGCAGGAGACGGCTATCGCGCGTAACCACGATGGAATAAGATCGGTACATTAAAAAAGGGCCCGTTGAACCCGGTATCGTTTCAGGCATATTTATATTAAATACCAGCACAAAGAACTGGGTGGTAGTTAACAATTTTCGAAGCGCTATGGCCTAACTGTACATTTAAAGCAGAATTATTAACTAGTGTTTGCAAGAAAACTATAGAACGCCCATTGGACGGGAAGTTAGCCGATTTTTATCTGTCGAATCTTTAAGAAATAAATTATTTGTTTAGTCAATCACCGGCTGAGGAAAGCGTTCAATTTGCTCTTTCAACTTTGTTCTTTCCGTTTTAAAACAGTAACTGCATAAGGCGCCTCCCTGCCTGATTGCATTCGGCAGACAGGGTTTTGGTTCGGTCATGCAGGCAGGATTCAAAAAATGCGATAGCA
>JBDTVX010000430.1:0-3528 GCA_040007015.1 Ferruginibacter sp.
TTCCCAATTATATTTTCCTGCTTTTGTTTCTCCAGGGTGGCAGGCTCTTTCGCAGGGGCCGTGGTGTCATCAAGATCAATCCCAAAAGCGGGAAGCCTTGGAACAACAACATTTGGATTGTAAAAAAGGTTGATGGGGAAATTTGATAAGATACCGCCGTCAACAAACCTTGCTACTGAAGGGGGATCGGGCTCATCTAAAAGCGCCCATTGTTTTTTTATAGCATCCGTTGTGCAGGGGATCGCATCAATAAAATAAGATTCAAAGAAAATCGGGATGGACATCGAAGCCCTTACAAATCCGGCAGGTTGCAACTCATCTTTATCCTTTCTAAAAAGCTCCCACATTTTGGGAAATTCAATTTTGTTTTCAGTAACCAGTTCGGAAGCTATAAAAGTTACGTCTCCCTCTAGGCCTTTTGTCCCTTCTATATTGTCTACTCTCAGGTAGAGGTCCGGAACCGGTGTGGAGGCCTTGCTAACAAGGTCCGATACACTCATCACATCATTTTCCTTCATCCTTTCCTTGATCCAGTCATAAAAAAAATCGCCCGGGTTAATCCCAAACCCGGCATCTTTTAAACGGGTCAATAAAAAAACCAGGTAAAATATAGCCATTGTAACCAGCATAATAAAAAAGCCCGTAACAACAAATAATAACTTGGTTAAAATGGATACGGCAGGAAACTGGTGCTGCAGGCCGAGGCAAATAAAATCGAGCACAGGTAATGCAACCAGTGTTACCAGGGTGCGGGTGATCCATTTATTTAACTGCGTGGTAAAATCTTTATTCTTAATAAAATTTTTTATGATCCACCGGGCAACCGGGTGCCCGTCTACCAGATCAAAAAAATTCAGTTCGCATATCACCTTTAATATTTTTTCCGATTTGGCCTGTGTTTTATCGCCTTTAACCACCCTTTCCGGTTTGCCCTCCTTTGTAATGGTTCCTGCTTCGCCCCCTATCACCGTCATTAAAGCAGTATTGATCGCCCCGGCGCTGGTACCTGCCAGCCTGATAAACCGGATGTTCATCTGCTCCAGGATATAAGTATAACCTACCAGTGCGATACCCAATACGCCACCCCCTTTCTGTACAAGATTTACATATTGATGGCCTTCCCTGTCAAGAACGTCTGATACGATCAACCGCTCTCCATTTTTACCAAAACTTTTTTCCAGTTGATCAAGACAGTTAAGTACTTCAATATCCCTGATGAAATAATCAACAGATATTTCGGAATTGCTTTCGGCCATAGTATTTGTTTTGAAATTATATTTAAAAGTAACAATTTAAACCCGCTACGGACTACTCCCGGTCGGCACCGAAGGTCTACACCCGGTCGGCACCGAAGGTCTACACCCGGTCGGCACCGAAGGTCAGACCGGGGGTAGAGTACCGACCGTGAATATCCATCCCATGTTTCCCCAGGCCCACGGAATATTATCCACGAAAGCATAACTGATGAAGATATAGTAGGTAAAATCTTTTAAAACTGCCATTCCATTTAGGTTTAACAGGTGCTGAATTACTGCAACTATATCGTAAAATAATCAAATTTTGTATAATGATTGCAATTTTATTATGGGCCGGCCAGGATCAGATTACTTCTGTGGGGACAAAAAACATCCCTGATTATTGTGAAAGATTAGAATAGACACATCCTACGAAAACCAATTATGCCAGCGGCATAAACTGTTTGCAGATATTAAGGCAAAAACTAAATATAAATATTTTTCTACAAAGAGATTGTCCGCCAGCCGGCGGAGCATGACTGCAGCTATACGCCCAATGATGAAAATATTTAGATTGTCGTTCAAAGAAGACGGTAATAATAAATAATTTTGAATATCTACCCATTATTTTTCTACAAAGAGATTGTCCGCCAGCCGGCGGAGTATGACTGCATCTATACGCCCAATGATGAAAATATTTAGATTGTCGTTCAAAGAAGATGGTAATAATAAATAATTTTGAATATCTATCCATTCAAATAATGTGACCCGCCGGCTATCCAAAATGATGAAAGTTACGTTCACAAATTTGAACCGGGGACATTAGCGCAATAAGATGAAAATTAATATCTCCATACCACGTCAATATTTCTTTTCCGCTTTTACTTTCGTAGTATCAGACATAAACAAAGGTACCTGGTATCCGCCCGAATCAATCATAGCAGAGGGGAATATTTTTTTCAGATTCGGATAATCATTGGTTCTCATATTGGTGCCGTAGAGATATAGATTTTTGAGTTGGGTCAATGGCTTCAACTGTGCCAGTCCGGCTGCCGTTACTTTTGTACCTGCCAGGTTTAGGTACTGCAGGTTTTTAAGTGCTGCGAGCTGATGCAGTCCTTTATCAGTAAGCAATGTATTGGAAAGGCTCAGCCTTGTTAAAGTGGTGAGTTGCGCCAGGGTGAGTATTGAGTTATCCTGTATATTGGTATTGTCCAGCTTCAGCCATACCAGTTGTTTTTTCAATTGCTGCAACAATTTCAAATCATGTTCATCAACGATGGAATCCGTTACAAAATTTGCCGTTAAGTAATTACTATTTTGCGCCACCGGCAGTATAATGATACCATGAGTTTTTAACTCAGCCATTATTTTTTCATCTGCCTTTTCAACTGCTGCTGCAGGAACATCCACCGGTTCTTTTTTCACCGGGGCCACAGGCTGTTGTAATGCGATCAGTATGGGTTTTATTTTTGCGGGCTGATCAAGCTCTTTTACTTTTTTGGCAGTGTCCGCACCATTGTTTATCCACCATTGCAGCAAGGCGATCTGGTTTTCTGCGGGCTGCGGTTTTTCTTTAGGTGGCATGTGTTTGTCGTTGTCTACCGGCAGCAGTAAACGTTTTATCATTTCACTCGCTTCCGCGTTACCGGGTTGCAGCACCTTGCCATCTTTTCCTCCTTTCATCAACTCATTTATATCGTCCATTCTTAAACCGCCTTTTTGTTTATTGGGATTATGGCAGCCAAAGCATTTTGTTTGCAGGATGGGCCTTACCACATCATTGTACACCCGTGCTTCCTGTACATTCGCCAGCGGTTGGATGGTCATGTTTGCGGTAGTGTCTTTTGAAAAAATATCTTTTAATGGTTTGGTAATATAACCCGAACCATGGGTAAGCGAGCCACCCAGGTGCCCGGTAACGGTAATGAGTACCAATAAACCGGTTGAAAGCATCCGCTTATTGACTGCAAAGTCATTGTAACGTACTTTCAGGTACAATAAAAATGACACAAATAGAACGCTGATCGCCATCCACATATGCCAGTTTACCATCGTTTTATCATAATCATCACTGATGGATAATAGATAACCGGTAATGCAGGAAATGCCGGAGGTTATTATTCCACAAAGCAATACTATAGGGACCGCATGCAGTAACGGCGTGAATCTTTCTTTACGTGAAAGCCATTGAAGTAATAAAGCGATCAGTAAAATGCCAATGGGTAAATGCACCAGCAAGGGATGAAAATGGCCGATAAATTCTGTGATAGATAGAAGACTCAATATAATT
>JBDTVX010000431.1:0-3467 GCA_040007015.1 Ferruginibacter sp.
GACTTGCCAAATTCGGTCCTGATTTGTCCTTCGATTGTAATCGTTTTCATTTAATAATTTTTAATGAGGCGCAAAGATAATGGATAATTGATAATTGGTAATTGATAATTTTTTAGCCAGAAGTTGCATTCCAAGACCCACAATAACCAGATACCCCGAATACTCCAATATCTTAATATCCAGATATCCCAATATCTAAATATCCCCATTTCAGCTATTTTTATTCGCCATACGGCTGCGTAAAAACAGGCCGTTGATACTCTTATTTTCCAATGCGTTGCGAATAGCGATGGCAAAGAGTTCATTGGTAGAAACCACTCTAATTTTCGTTCCAGTGAGCCTGACGGGTATCGTATCGCAAACTACCAGTTCTTCCAAAGCGCTGCTTTCAATATTTTCGTAAGCGTTTCCACTCAATACGGGGTGAGTACAAAAAGCCCTTACACTCCGGGCTCCTTTTTCTTTCAATAATCCGGCACTTTTAGCCAGGGTGCCGCCGGTATCACAGATATCATCTATTAACACGATATCCCTGTCTGTAACATCCCCTATTACAACCATACTCGCTATTTCATTGGCTCTTTTTCTGTGCTTATCGCAAATAACCATTTCGCTTTCGAAATAAGATGCTATTTCACGGATACGGTTTGCACTACCAACATCAGGTGCGGCAAAGGTGAGGTTTTCAAGTTTCAGGCTTTCTATATACGGGATGAAGATAGCGGAGGAATCAAGGTGATCTACCGGGATGTCAAAGTAACCCTGTATCTGGGGGGCATGCAGATCCATCGTAATAACCCTGTCGGCGCCCGCAGCGGTTAGCATATTTGCCACCAATTTTGACCCGATTGCAACCCGAGGCCGGTCTTTTCTGTCCTGCCTGGCGTATCCATAGTAGGGAATTACCGCAATTACTTTATAAGCAGAAGCCCTTTTGGCCGCATCGATCATCAGCAGCAGTTCCATCAAATTATCCGTAGGGGCAAAAGTACTCTGGATCAAAAACACAAACTGACCGCGGATGCTTTCCTGGAATTCCACCCCAATCTCACCATCACTGAAGCGCTGAATATTTACTTTGCCCAAAGGTTCGCCAAATTTTTTGGCGATGGCCTCAGAAAGGTATTGCGACCCGGTGCCGGAAAAAAGCTTAGCATTGTATGACATATTGTTAAATTGGGGTGTTAAGGGAGGAATAAGATGCTGCAAAATTATCGTTTAATAATTGATGTTTAAATGAATGCAATGGAAAATATCAACAAATTTTTTCGCAATGGCCTCAGAAAGATATTGAGAACCGGTTCCGGAAAAAAGCTTTGCATTGCTTGACATATATTACAATTGGAGGTTGAAGTACAATAAGAAGCTGCAAAACTATCGTTTAATAATTGATGTTTAAATTTATGCAATGGAAAATATCAACAAACCTTCCACTTCAATAAAAAACTGGGCAGTGGATGACCGGCCAAGAGAGAAATTAGTAGCCAAGGGCCCTTCGGCATTAAGCGATTCGGAATTGCTCGCCATCCTGATCAATAACGGTCATAAAGAAAGGTCAGCAGTAGCAATTGCGAAAGAAATTTTACAGGCCGGAAAAAATAACCTGAATGAATTAGGAAAACTCAGCTTAAAAGAATTTCAAAAAATAAAAGGTATCGGGGAAGCCAAAGCAATTACCATTGCGGCCGCATTGGAACTGGGAAGAAGAAGGCAGGCTTCTACTTATTTAGAAAAGCCGGTCATCAGGAGCAGCGGTGATCTTGCACAATACCTTAGAGCCAATCTTAAAGATTACAGTTATGAAGTTTTTGCAGTGGTGTTTTTAAACAAGGCCAATAAGGTCAATCATTTTAAAATTATCAGCCGTGGCGGTATTACCGGTACAGTTGCTGATCCCCGTGTCATTCTAAAAACGGCATTGGAGGAAGATGCCACGTCGATCGTTTTATGTCACAATCATCCGTCGGGTAATTTAAAGCCAAGCAGGGCTGATGAAGAGCTTACGTATAAAATTAAAGAAGCCGCCAAATACTTTGACATCACTGTGATGGATCATATTATTGTGAGTGAGGAAGGCTATTACAGTTTTTCCGATGAGGGAATTTTGTAAAATTATGATTACTTATTACACATCCAAAAACCAATTACTGAATGAAATTTACACGAGGTTTTTTTTGATATAAGAAATGCTTCGGGTAATACTGTCGAATGGAGAGCCCGGGCATTTATCCTGTTCTACAAAAAAGTATTGTAAGCCAGCCTGCTTTTGATGCTTTAAAATTTCTTTAAAATTAATAACCCCATTGCCTACTTCTGTAAAAGCCTTTTGTGGCGTATTATCCATATCCTTTAAATGAAAAAGCGGGAACCTTCCAGGGTGCCGGCTAAATAATTCAACCGGGTCCATTCCTGCTTTTGTAACCCAGTAAAGATCCATTTCCATTTTTACCAAATCCTTATCTGCTCCCAGCAAAATATCAAATGGATATTTATCATCCTGTTTTATAAATTCAAAATCATGGTTGTGATAGCATAATTGTATACCTGCTTTTTTACATTTTTCACCGGCAATATTTAACTGATCCGCCACATATTTATAATGATCCAGCCCTCCTCGTTCAACAGGTGATAAAAAAGCACATACCATATATTTTAATCCTACAGCTACTGCGTCATCCACTGCTTTATCCCATTCATGCAGCATGGTTCCCTTCACCGTTTCGTCTTTTTGCTTTTCCTCACCCAACCTGTAATGGGCGCTGGGCATTATCAACCCATTATCTTTTAACAAGCCGGAAAAGCCAGCAGGATCCATACCATAAAACTTCTGGGTACCGGTATAGGTGGCGCCTTCCACAGAATTATAGCCAATTTTTGCAACTTTTGAAATGGTATCGGCCGGGTCTTTCGACATTGCGTCCCTTACAGTATACAGCTGAAGCCCTATCAAAGATTTTTCCCGGGGAAACTTAGATGGGGCCAAAAGAAATCCTGCAGAAAGCACGGTGGTCGATTTTATAAAATCACGTCTTGAAGTCATTTTATTTTTTTTATTTGATAAGTTATTTTTTAAAATTAATTAAAATCAAAATAAACCCGCTAATCTTTTTTAGGTGTTGAATATCCCGAAAGGTATTTATTTCCATTCCGGGCTTTTTAAATACTTTTAATTATACCCGGGGCTTTCAAATAGAATGGATAGATTATCACCTTAGTTTTATTTGCCGGATTTCCCCCTATCAGAATTGCTGATGAATGCTATCCTTTTACTATCCGGAGACCAGGAAGGCGTATTGATAGAGCCCTGTCCACCATACAGATAAGCAAGCACTTTAGGAGTTCCCCCTTTAGTTGGTAAATACCGAATGTAAACATGTTTATATGGCGGATGCATTCCGGGCACAACCTCTTCTTTAAGGAATGACAGGAACACCATGCCTGTGCCATCCGGGGAAATATGTGCAAAC
>JBDTVX010000432.1:0-3445 GCA_040007015.1 Ferruginibacter sp.
ATATCTCTACCCAAACCTGCATTAATAACGATTGCGATCATTATTAAAACCGGGTTTATTGTATCCACCTCCACCACCACGGTTACCACCTGGCCTGCTACCCGGCCCCGCATTACGCTCTTCCGCTTCCTTCACCACCAGGGGCTTTTTGCCAAGTGAAATATCATTCATGCTTTCGATAGCATCCTTCGCTTCTATGCTATTGGGCATTTCTACAAATGCGAATCCCTTACTTTTTCCGGTTTCTTTATCCATGGCCACTTTAGCAGAAGCAACAGTGCCAAATTTTTCAAATATTTCTTCCAGCTCCGCATCATCCAAATCATAAGGTAAGCCGGCTACAAAGATTTTCATTTTGGTAATTTTTTTGTAAATGTACAGAACTTAAATGGGTAATACCAGCGTTCCACTATTAAAAAATTTATATATGTTTTAATTGAAAGTATTTTTCTTTACTGTATGCTGGTAATTAACAAATTACCGTTTTTTCTATAAATAAAAAAATACATTTGACAAATTGCTATCCCCCGTGTGAATCTTTTACCGTTACCGATTAAACTTTTCGATAATTATTGAATTTTAAAACTGTTATTACCAGTATAGGAATCCATCAGCATCAGCCGATGACTCCCGTAACGCAATGTACCTTGCTTGTGTGTATTCAGGATGAGTTTTACAACGGGCCATTCAATTGGACCCGGCTTTTATAAAAACAGGTGATCTGTTTCACCCTATTGATGGATCTGCGATGCAGTTGGCTGTAATGACATTATGATAGCGGCAATGATTCTGCCAGTAATTTTTTCCTGGTTTTCCATAGGCCGGCCTGGTCCCATTTTTATAGGCGGCTTTTACATCGCGGGATTGGTAAAGATCCTGTGCCTGTATGAAATGAAGTACAGTGCTGAGGTAGATGCAAACAAAAATAACCAGACACATAGTTGCAGTTTATTAAAGAAAGATAGAGATCAATAAAACGCGATTAATTATTTTGCAGGAGTGGTAAATTCAGATTCAGTTATTTGCAGCACCACGCTTGCTCTGCGCGAATTAACATTCGGGTTAATTCCTACCTTCATCAAAAACGCACCGCTATATATTTTAGTTTCATCAATAGTAGATCTTGTGCCGGGATAAATATTCAGTTCTTTCACCGAATATTTTTTACCCGGATCAAGCCCGTTTAATTTAACAGGTCTAACTGCCGCGGAATTAATTACGCGATTGGTATGCAGGTAATTAAACATAATGGCCGTTTTTTTATCTTCACTAACATAGGCAATAGCTGCCGCCGGATTTTCATAAGGGCTCAGCAAACGAAACTGGTTGCCATGCCATACGATATCTTTAAACGCATTGTAGTTTTTGATTGCCTGCTGGCAAAAAGCAAGATCATTTTCGCTTAAACGACCGGCCACGATATCAAAGCCTAATTTTCCCATACTGGCAACATCCACCCTGAATTTTATCGGCTGTTTACCCCAATCGGTTACATGGCAATCGACAGTAATGGAGGGAAAAAAATAGGAATAATCCCATTGTAAAAAAATGCGTTCCACAGGTTCGGTATCATCACTTGGCCAAAACTCGGTAAAGTATTTAAGCATTTCATAATCTGCACGCCCCCCACCTCCGGAACACAGCATCATCGGCACTTTTGGATATTTGAGCCTGATGCGCTGCAATACATTGTAAAGGCCCTTTATATATTCCACATACAAATGCGTTTGAGGGATCTTGTTTTTATTAAGGTAAGCGGACCAGGCATTGTAAATAACAGCATTGCAATCCCATTTAATAAAGGCAAGTTCAGGATTTTTGGTAAACAGATCGTCCACAATACCATAAACAAAATCCTGCACAGTTGGGTTGGAAAGATCGAGTACCAACTGGTTGCGGTAATATTTTTCGGGGCGATCCGGCTGCCTGATCACCCAATCCAGGTGCTTTTCGTACAACTCGCTTTTGGGATTTACCATTTCCGGTTCGATCCAGATGCCAAATTTTACGCCGGCCGCTTTAGCTTCTTTAACGAGATAACCAATACCATGAGGCAGTTTTTTTACATTTTCCTGCCAATCGCCCAGCCCTGCAAAATCATTGTTACGGGGATATTTATTGCCAAACCATCCATCATCCAGCAGGAACATATCCACTCCTAATTTTTTTGCATCTTTAAATAAGCCTGAAAGTTTATCCTCATCAAAATCAAAATACGTGGCTTCCCAATTGTTGAGTAAGGTGAGCCTTTCACCCTGCCCGTCCAATACCCGGTATTTTCTTGCCCAGCTTTGTAATTGACGACTGGCCTGCCCTGTTCCATTATCCGAAAGCGTATATATGAGTGAAGGTGTTTTAAAAGTTTTGCCTGCGGACAAAGTATATGCGGACGCATAAGGATTAATGCCTGTGATGAGCCGTAGATTTTTATACGAATCAATTTCAAAATCGAGTTTGTAATTACCGCTCCACGCCAACTGCCCAAGCATTACAGTACCAGTGTTTTCTTTAGCGGGACCGTCGAAAGAAACAATAAAGTTGGGTGTACTCAGCAACATGGCCCTTGTACCTAATTTGCTGTCAATGGTTCGCGTGCCCTGTAATAATTTTTCTTCATTTGGCTGCATTTCTTTCAGGTACTCGCCCTGGAAACTTGTGAGGTAAAAATCCTTATTTGAAAAATATAAATTGGCAGATGCATATTTCTGTAAAATAACCGGCCCCTTTTCGTTGTTGGTTATTTCCGCCCATTGTTCAATTACGTTTTCACGGTTCCAGGTTTTATAAAACAAATCAACATTTAGTTTATAAACGGGATCCTGCAAATGCACCATTGTAAGGCTGGTATTGTCATCTGGCTTTGTTGTTTGATGGCTGATATATTTTAGATCCAGAGATTGGTTGCCGTCTGCATGGGTAACCTGTATGGCGGGTTCGGAGAGGTTCCAGGTACCTGCCGGCGTATAGGCATTGTTGTAGATACCTGCATTGCCAACCGCAAAATTGTAGGTGCCCGCGATCGCATTATATTCCGTTGCTTCATCCAGCTTGTTTCCACAGTAAACCATACCCAGGTGATTATCCTTATCCGTCTGTAACACCAGGGCATAACTATCGGTTTCTACCGGAATGATAGTTTGGGAATAACTTTGCATGCAAATTAAGCAGGCAACTAAATACAGGGGAAGAAAATATCTATACTTCATGCGGCGATCTTTGGGTAAATATAAATTTTTAAACATTGTTGTCCGGTTAAATGATTGTAATACTTACATTGCCTGTAAAACCTCACCCCCATTCCCTCTCCCCCGATAGGTGCTAGAACCCTTAATGGTAGCAGCTTTTAGCATATTCGGCTAGTTTTGGCCGGACGGCAGTGATTTTTAAAAGTCAGAACTCCTGACCTGCGCCTCAAATAAATGTTTTTTTTCGCAAACTAAAGTTG
>JBDTVX010000433.1:0-3368 GCA_040007015.1 Ferruginibacter sp.
CCAGTGCAAAATTATGGCGCCGGATATGATCCGCAATACGGCCCGGTGTACCGATGATCACAGCAGGTGATTGCTTTAAATTATTTTCTTCTGTTTCTCTTTTATGACCGCCATAGCAGCAGGTGACTTTATAACCGGTAGCCATTTTCCGGAAAACTTCGTCAATTTGTATCGCCAGTTCCCTTGAAGGAACCAACACCAGGGCTTGTACTTTTTTAAGCTCCGGGCTTAGCAATTGAACGATGGGAATTAAATAGGCCAGGGTTTTTCCCGACCCGGTGGCTGATAATAAAATTACATTGTCGCTTTCTTCATTTGCTTTTACGGATGCCTGCTGCATTTCATTTAAAGCGTCTATTTTAAGATTGGCAAGGATGGTTTCGGGGGATATATTGTTCGTTTGCATTTCGGCAAAATTATAGTTTTGTTGCAGCACCGGCAAAAAAGAGAATATGTGCGGGTATTCTCCTTTAATAAGTTCAAATTCCCGGCGATCATGGTATGAAGTAACTTTTTATTACAGATCGATAAAAAGTTAGTGCGGTATTTGGATCCCGGGTCGTCATCATTACCCGACCTGAAATTGATTTTATGATGGATGCGATTGAATCGACCGCATTGAATTTTACGGAGTGGATGAAAGATTACGAATATGACCGGGAATCCAATGAATATTTTTTCAGGGGTTTTGAGGCAAAGGAAGAGGGTAGGGTGGATGATTGGTTAATGTTTCCGGTTGGATTTGATGTGATTTGATATAGAAAATGTTTAATGAGTATTTATTTTTAATATGTAACTGTAAATACTATATCTTCAGGCGAACTAAAACAACTAAACATGAAAAAAATTATTCTGATGACGGGTTTATTCCTTTTTGGGATTACCGCTTTTTCACAGGCAACAAAGGAGAATGGTATTATTTACATTAATCATCCTTATATTGATATTGTAAATGAATCTACAAAAGCTTACCTGGCCAAGGATGCGCCCACCAATGCAAAATTTTTTGCCGACACAGCAAAATTTTGGGCCTCGGGTATGGCTAAGCCCATTCCGATAGCAGATGCATTTAAAATGTGGGCTACTGATTTTGATTTTTACGATTCTATAAAAGTAACAAAGGTTGGCTATCCTGATTTTTTACATTATAAAGATGAAGATCAAAAATATGTTCAGTCATGGTGGCAGTGGGTTGGTAAATCAAAGAAAACAGGTGAAATGGTAAAAATAGATTATGTACAATTCGACCGGTTTAACAAGGAAGGTAAAATTGATAATGAAGGTATTTACGGAGATTTTTCGAAAATGGTGAAGGAGTAGAAATTCTATTTTTTCGGGAATGGCTGGTGTTTTGTAAGCCGGTTTGTAAAATATAATATAAGTTCACGGCGTCTCTTTAGGGGCGCCATTTTTTTAATGCTAATTCCAGGGTGAAAATTTTTTGAAGTCTCCGATAATAAAAATATACAAGGGGACTATACATACAGGCAATTTGTTAGTTCGTAATTAAAGTTTTGGGAGCAATTTATAAGCGTTAATTCGTATTATTCCGAAATTTCGCTTATTTTTGTATATATTTATACCGAATTGAGTTAAAATTTATACTATGGCCGATCAAAAAAAAAGCACTCCACCGATAATTGAATCTTTGAAAAAGGGTAAAAAGGCAGTTCAAAAAATAAATGGTTCTGATAGTACCCAGATAAAATTTATCATCCTTAAAGAAAAATCTGGCAAGCCGGAAAGCCATATGACTCCAATTGAAAAAATGGAAATCTCACATCATGGGGTAAGTAAAAATGACCTGGAGGGGATGAAAAAGATATTGGGTGTGGATTATGACAGACTTGGCGAAGCGCTGTCGGTTACCCGGGCCACGCTTATAAATAAAAAGGGCACTGATAAGTTTCATCCACTCTTAAGTGAGCGGATCATTAGCCTCGCTGATATTTACTCATACGGCTATGAAGTATTTGGGGATGAGCAGAATTTTAATAGCTGGATGCTTACAGAAAACAAGGCCCTGGGATGGAAAAAACCCTATGATGTTATGAGTAATCAGTTTGGAAGGGAAGAGGTAAAAAATATTATTGGACGGATCGCCTGGGGGGTTTTTTCCTAAATCTTATATAATGATTGTTTACAGGCTTGCACAAACTTTAAATGCAAATGATCGTTCGGGTGAGGGTGCAAGATTAAACGGGGGCCGCTGGAATCATGTGTATATTCCTTGTATTTATTGTGCTGAAAGTCGCGCCTTATCCGTTTTAGAATATACGGTTAACGTGAATATAGCTGTCATTCCGCGAGCGCTAAGCATTACAACTTTTGAAATTCCAGATACAGAAATATTGGAATTTGCGGAATCGTCCCTGCCGGGAAATTGGAAAGAAAGCCCTGCGCCATCATCTACCAAAGACTTCGGCACCACATTATTAAAAGCGGCTGAATATCCGGTAATTAAAATCCCATCCTGTGTAATTCCGGACGAATTTAATTTTTTGCTTAATCCGCTTCATCCTGGAAATAAGAAGTTTAATATCCTGGAGGTTAAGGATTTCATATACGATGTGCGCATAAAACTTAAATAATCCTGACCGGGATCAATAAAAACAACACCGCAATAATCTTGCATTCAACTTTGCTTTCACGGTTTAAATAATAAAAGAAAATAAAAAAGTCCTATAATTAATATTGTGCTTACCTATGAAAGCCCCGGTGGACATGGGTTTCAGCGATTGAGAAACGCTTCGGTTAAGTAGCAAAAAGAACTAGGTGAGATACCTTTATATAGCAAAAATCATACCTATTTATATTATATCATATCTGCCATTGTGCTGGTTACTTTTAATACCCTACAGTTGACCTGGTATAGGGAACCCTACTTTATTTAGATACCCTATTGCAAGCAGCAAGATAGGGAACCTTTGCCAACTTTTGGCTTTTCAATACCCTTATTTATAAGGGAACCTACAGACTATTCCGCAAGCATACTATCAGTGATAGTTGTTGTCTCGCCACCATGCGAAGTTATCTGAAATAATTATTTCATTCTTCTCATAGTGAAGTGTTGTTTTCATTGGAATTGTCTTGTATTGCAAATTGTATTTTTCAGATAGTTGCCTTATTTCGGGAGTATCATCATACGTTAACATGAATTTGCCTTTAAGTCGTGCTGTTAACTTAAATAATTTTTCATGATCTATTTCAAAATAAGTATAAAGACGTTTGCCTGCAATAGTATAGGGTGGATCAATAAAAAAATACGCTTTGTCGTCATTTAAGTTTTGTTCTAAAACTTCAAACGCATCACCTGCTATAAAATTTATTTTTTCTTTTACGTAGTTTATTGCAAGTATCCTGTCACG
>JBDTVX010000434.1:0-3261 GCA_040007015.1 Ferruginibacter sp.
TATGCGCTTCAAGGCAATTTAAAGAAGGGGATGTGCAGCATTGGTGGCATCCCCCGGTGGGAAGGGGGGTTCGTACCACCTGTTCGGATGATTATTTGTGGCTTCCCTTTGTAACTGCCAGGTATATCATTTCGACCGGCGACAATTCCATATTGGACGAACGGGTACATTTTATAGAAGGCCGGTTATTGAATGCCGGGGAAGAATCATTTTATGACCTGCCCATTGAATCCGGCGAAATAGCAAGTTTGTATGAGCACTGCAAAATAGCAATCGAGCATGCATTAAGGTTCGGTGTACACGGGTTACCGTTTATTGGATCGGGCGACTGGAATGATGGGCTGGACAGGGTAGGCGAGCAGGGAAAAGGGGAGAGCGTTTGGCTGGCGTTTTTCCTGTATGATGTTCTAAAAAAATTTACCGTGGTATCCCGCTTAAAAAAGGATGAAGCATTTTTAATAAAATGCGATGAGCAGGCAAAACTTCTGCAACGCAATATTGAAAAGAATGCATGGGATGGGGAATGGTACCGCCGTGCTTATTTTGATGATGGAACGCCGTTAGGTTCATCACAAAATGTTGAGTGCAAAATTGATTCTATTGCGCAAAGCTGGTCGGTATTATCTAAAGCCGGCGACCGTAAGCGAACGGCCATTGCAATGGAATCTGCCGATAAATACCTGGTGAATAAGGAAAATAAAATAATACAGCTTTTCGAACCTCCTTTTAATAAATCGGATATGAACCCCGGATATATTAAAGGTTATGTTCCCGGTGTAAGGGAAAATGGCGGGCAATATACCCATGCTGCGGTATGGCTGACAATGGCTTTTGCAGCAATGGGGAATAAGCAAAAGACCTGGGAATTATTACAGATGATCAACCCCGTGAATCATGGAAACGATCCCGCTTCGGTGGCTGAATATAAAGTAGAGCCTTACGTAATAGCGGCAGATGTATATGGAGAGACGTTAAATAAGGGCCGTGGCGGCTGGACCTGGTACACCGGCTCTGCCGGATGGATGTTTCAACTGATCGTCGATTCATTTATTGGATTGAAAAGAGAGGGCGCTACATTGCATTTCATTCCATGTATTCCACCCGAATGGCAGTCTGTTAATATACAATACCGTTATGAAAGTTCTTTGTATAAAATAACCTACCTGCAATCCTCTGAAGAAAACGGCCAGGCAATAAAAGTGTTGCTGGATGGGAAGCTGCAACCGGGGGATAGCATCTCATTGGCAGACGATGGTTTGGAGCATGAGGTAATGGTCAGGTTGACAGTTTAGCACCTGTATTTGATAATTGAACATTGATAATTGAACATTTAACTTGTAAACTTTCAATAATCAATGTCCAATGTTCAATACTCAATTTTTTAAGACATTGATCCTTAATAATCCTGAATAAACCGGTACAATTAAAATCTTTTCCAGTGTCTTCGATCTTGTTTTTTATTTCATTTTTATCAATGTCCTTCAATCTTTTTTGTTGAATAAGTAGAAAAACTTTTTCTGCAAGCAGCCAGGATCTTTTATCGTTGGACTGATGATGGGTGTATTTGAAGAAGGTAAGGATTGTAACAAGGCCTTGTACCCCCTTGCTTCATTTTCTATCAATGAAATACAACGTACCAAAGCTTTGATATCGCCTTGCTGAATTTGATCCAGGTATTGTTGCCACATAAAATAAAACTGATTGTAAATAAATCAAATTCCAAAAATACCTAAAGTGGGAAAGCTTGCCAACCCTGATGCCCTGACTATTTCAATTTTCATTATTATCTTCGATGAAATTTGTATTTAAGATATGACCAACTTCATACCCATATTTCCACTAGGTATTGTAGTGTATCCCGGGGAAGAGTTGAACCTGCACATATTTGAACGCAGGTACAAACAATTGATCATTGATAGTAAAGAAACTAAAAAACCATTTGGTATACCGGCAGTTATCAATAACGGGGTAAGTGAAATGGGCACGCTTACGGAGCTGGTGGAGATAACCGAAGTTTATGACAATGGCGAAATGGATATCCGGACCAGGGGCATCAAAGTATTTCGTGTGCTGGAATTGGTGAAATCGATACCAGATAAGTTATACAGCGGGGCGATTGTAAATTACCCGGAAAACTACTCCAATGGGAACCGGCTTTTAATGGAAAAAGTAATCGCAGGTATTCGCCAGTTGCACATCCTGTTAAAAGTAAATAAGGCTTTTAAGAAGGCGGATGATGACCTATGGAGTTTTGAAGTGGCCCATCATGCCGGGTTGTCTTTGAATGAAGAGTACGAATTATTGCAGTTAATGCATGAATTGCAAAGACAGGAATATTTAAAGCAGCACCTGCTGAAAGTACTGCCGGTGGTAACGGAGATGGAAATATTAAAAGACAAAATACAATTGAACGGGCATTTTAAAAATTTGAGTGGATTTGATTTATAAGAGGTTGATCGTTGTTAGTTGATCGTTCATTATAACACCTTCAATTTTTTTTAGCGATCTGCTACCAACGAACAACTACCAACGAACTACTATGAATGATACCTCCAACCTGACAACCCTCTGCCTGGATTTTGGAAATACCCGGTTAAAAGCGGCCTTATTTGAAAAGGAAGTTTTTAAAGCAGAATTAATATTGGAAGATGACAGTAATGCCACCATTGAGCGGCTGCTTGCACAATACCGGCCACAAAAAGCGATCTTATCATCCGTGATCGTTCACAATCCCGGGATAGAGCATCTTTTATCCGAACAAACCAGTTTTCATAAGCTTTCTCATCTTACTAAAGTTAATTTTACGACTCCTGTTGGCAAGCCGGAATCCATTGGCGCCGACAGGCTTGCACTGGTAGCTGCAGCCGTTCATTATTTCCCCGGCAAAAATAATTTAGTGATCGGGCTGGGCAGTTGCATTACTTACAATTTCATTAACCAGTACCACGCTTTCCTGGGAGGAGGCATTTCACCGGGGATGGAAATGCGTTTTAAAGCTATGAATGAGCATACTGCCTTGTTGCCGTTAGTGCAAAAGGACTGGAATTTCCCTATGATCGGTTACGATACCAAAACAAATTTGCAAAGCGGTGTTATTGCCGGAATAACCAATGAAATAGGGGGGTTCATCGATTATTATACCGGAAAATATAGCAACTTTAACGTGGTTTTAACCGGGGGTGATTCGGGCTATTTTGCCGGTCAACTTAAATACAGGATATTTGCAGACTTAAATTTCTTATTCAAAGGACTGTATGCACT
>JBDTVX010000435.1:0-3255 GCA_040007015.1 Ferruginibacter sp.
TAATTTTTTTATTGGATGATTAATAGCACTAACGTGACGAAGTTCATATATGCACAAATGCACCAGATCCGAGCTATCGGCTGCGACGCCTGTGAAGCCTGCCCGACTGTGTCATTCAGGCGGGCTACATCAAGGTACAACTGTTTGGCACATAAAAAATCGTATTCATTGATTAGTAAAAGATAGGCCTGTACAATTATGAAAAAAAATGTTTGACAGTGGCTGTTGGTCAGAGACGAAACAGCGGCGGGACAGGATAGCAGTTTGTTTCCAGGTATTACGAACAATAACTTATCATCAGGCATAGATAGTAATGCCACCATAATAAACGGCGGCATCACAAAAGATTAATTCATATATTTCAGTTAAATAACCTGGTTTCTCAACAGGTCTTCGAATACATCTCTTTTTCTGATGAGTTTTGCCTTGCCGTCGGTTACCAATACTTCAGCAGGCTTTAGCCTTGAGTTGAAATTAGACGACATTTCAAAGCCATAGGCTCCTGCATTGTGAAAAACCAGGTAGTCCCCTTCCCTTACCTCGTTTAATTTTCTATCAAAAGCAAAGGTGTCCGTTTCACAAATATTTCCTACCACATTATAAATTCTTTCCGCTCCTTTTGGATTGGTAATATTTTCAATATAATGGTAAGCATCGTACATCATGGGCCGGATCAGGTGATTGAAGCCACTGTTAACACCGGCAAAAACTGCTGCAGGGGTTTGTTTGATGACATTTGTCTTTACCACAAAATAGCCACTCTGGCTTACCAGGTATTTACCCGGCTCAAACCATATCTGCAATTTTTTGCCGGTCTCCTTTTCAAATGCTACAAATGCAATGGCTACTTTTTTTCCCAGGTCAGCAATGTCCGTTTCTGCATCACCGGGCTGGTAAGGCACTTTAAAACCACTTCCGAGGTCAATAAATTCCAGGTTGGGGAAATGATCCGTTGTATTAAACATTACTTCAAGACCTTCCAAAAACACCCTTATATCTTTGATCTCGCTTCCCGTATGCATGTGGATGCCGGTTACGTTCAGGTTCGTGCTTTTTACGATCCTTTCTATGTGGCGCATCTGGTGAATAGAGATACCAAACTTACTATCGATATGACCGGTGGAAATCTTAAAATTACCTCCCGCCATGATATGCGGATTTAGCCGGATACAAACAGGGTAAGTTTCCCCGAATTTATTCCCGAACTGCTCCAATATGGAAATATTATCTATATTGATATTTACGCCCAGTTCTTTTGCTTCCACTACTTCGGCAAAATCCACACAGTTAGGTGTGTACAATATATCCTTCTTATCAAAGCCCGCCAATATTCCCAGTTTCACTTCATTCACGCTTACGCAATCCAATGATGCACCCATGGCCTGCACATACTTCAATACATTGAGATTGGTGAGCGATTTACAGGCATAAAAAAAGCGGGCATTGCAACCGGCAAAAGCTTTTTGCAATTTTTTATATTGTTCCGCGATACGTTCTGCGAGGTACACATATACCGGTGTGCCGAATTCATCTGCGATCTCTGTTAACTGCTGGTTGGTTAAATGTTTTGACATGTTTATATATAAGTATTGAGTTATTGATTGTGAATTTTGATGGTATTATTTGTTGCAGGTTTCACCTCACGCTGACCTTACCCCCACCCTGTCCAAAGAAGAGGGAGCCGGACTCTGCAACTGCAAACTTCTTTTTGAAAATCTAAGAGTTGCCATTTTTTCTTTATTACATCATAAAAAAAGGTATGACAAACATGCTTCGTCATACCTTTATTAAAATAATTTTTAGTCAAAGTTTATGATTCAGACTGTTCTTCTTTGTCTTCTGCCCGTTTATCGTTATCGCCCCCTTTTGCATGAGTAACCGCCGGCACATTATCTTCTTCCTTATCTTCGCCCGGTTCTTTTTTATCTTCTGCAATTTCTTCTTCGTTATCGTTATATAAAACCGGGATATTTTCTACTATCCCGCCATTTTCAGTTACGGCCAATACGGTTGTATCGGATTCTTCCGGCTCATCCATTTGATTTTCCCTTCTTACACCATTTAAAACCGAAGCCCCCACAAGTTCCTCCATCATTACTTCACTGATTTTTGGCAGGTCTTCGGTACTGTTAATACCAAAATAATCCATAAAGGATTTTGAAGTTGTATAGATCAAAGGTTTGCCTACGGCATCTTCATTCCTTCCTGCAATAACCACCAGGTCTTTCTCCAGCAGTTTCTGTACCGCATAGTCGCAATTTACCCCGCGGATAGATTCGATTTCACTTTTTGTAATGGGTTGCTTGTAGGCAATAATAGCAAGGGTTTCCAGCGCTGCATTGGACAGGCGTTTTAAAAATTTATCACCATTCAGCTGGGCCACCGTTTTATGATATTCTTTTTTTGTAAGAAACTGCCATCCGCCGCCACTTTGCTTTAATTCAAAAGCATAAAACTCGGTGCCGTATTTTTCACGGATACCATCCACAGATGCTTCTACCTGGTCCAGTGTAGCCCTGTCTTCAATAAAGCCCATCGCATTGTTCAGCAATTCCACCAGGTCCAAACTGGTCAAAGGCTTATCGCTTGCAAATATCAAGGCTTCTATATGTGGTATTATTTGTGAAAGTTCCATTTCGATAATATGCTAATTTGCTAATGTGCTAATGTGCTAATTGGGTGATCTTCAACTCAAGAGTAAATTAGCAAATTATCGAATTAGCTAATTAGCACATTGGTCGTTATCCATTCAACGCCGCGGCCCCACTTACTATTTCTGTTAATTCGGTAGTAATGGCGGCTTGCCTTGCCCTGTTATAACTTATTTTTAATGATTTCAATAATTCGTTGGCATTATCACTCGCCTTATCCATTGCCGTCATACGGGCTCCGTGTTCGCTTGCATTGGCATCCAGTACCGCTTTGAATAATTGGGTGTTTAAAATTTTAGGCATTAGCTCACGGATCAACACCTCTTTACCCGGCTCATAAATAAAATCGGCCTTTTTTCCGCTTCCCCGTTTGCTTAATTTTGGTACGGGTAAAAACTGTTCCGCTACAAAACGCTGTGTCGCAGCGTTTTTAAATTCACTGTAAACCAGTTCAACGGCATCTGTTTCTTTTTTAGCAAAAGCCTCCATTGCGTATTTTGCCGCGGTTTTTACATTGTCAAAACTAAGGCCGGTAAAAATATCCCAATATTGATCAACTACGCTGAATCCGCCCTTGGTAAAATGCTCCAGGCCTTTTTTCCCG
>JBDTVX010000436.1:0-3235 GCA_040007015.1 Ferruginibacter sp.
ATCTTGCAAAGTAACTACCTAATTTACTAAACCAGCATCTAGTTTTTAATAAAGATTCTAAACTAAAAATACTCTTACAACCGTCATTATCGGAGGCAAATTACAGAGGTTTCTTGCAGATACTAAATACTTCTATTTATTTAGTCAAAATGAGCTTCCATCATATATTTGACGATCAATCAAAGAACCCTTAACCGGATATAAACCTACCTTTAACAAAAAAATAGGCATTATATTCGCTACATCATCTATGAATTAATTTTATTTGCCATTAAACTTATTAACATGGAACCAGCAAAACCCCAAATTTTATTATGTGAAGACGATACCAACCTGGGAATGGTATTAAAAAACTACCTGGAATTGAATGATTATGAAGTGATCCTTGAAAGAGATGGCCGCCTGGGCCTTGCAGCTTTTCAGCGGGAAAAATTTGATATCTGCCTGCTGGATGTAATGATGCCAAATATGGATGGATTTGCGCTTGCAGAAGAGATACGCGATATCAATCCTGATGTGCCATTGTTTTTCCTTTCGGCTAAAACAATGAAAGATGATATTATACAGGGGTATAAGCTGGGAGCCGATGATTATATTACCAAACCCTTTGACAGCGAAGTTTTATTGCTAAAAATAAAAGCCATTTTAAAGCGCAACGAAGAAATGCACCGCGAAGAAGTAAATGCAGAATTCGATATGGGCAAATATCATTTTAATCCACGATTAAGAGAGTTGAGCATTGATGGTAAGATACAGGTATTGTCGCCCAAGGAAAATGAATTGTTGAAAATGCTATGTGAGTATAAAAATGATTTATTATCAAGGGAAATAGCTTTGAAGAAAATATGGGGCAGCGATACCTATTTTAACGGTAGAAGTATGGATGTATACATCGCCAAGTTGCGCAAATATTTAAAGGAAGACAGTACCATTGAAATTGTGAATATCCATGGCAACGGATTCAGGCTGGTGGCGGCTTAAATGAAAATACGCAGAATTGTTTAAAGGGCTTTGTCAATCAGAGCCCTTCTCTTATACCCCCTGTCTCCGAGAGCTACCGTTAGGCCGTATTTTTTAAATATGTGTACCGGCTTTTTAAGGCTTTTATTTTGAAATCATCGCAGTCTTGAAAGGCAATCCTATTAGCACAGGGGCAGCACGCGTGTAAAGAAAAATCAGCTGGTTTTTTTTGAAGTGGCGAAATGTCGAAGATGCATTATTGCGCCCCTTCAGGGCTGTGGTGGTTATTGCTTTTAAACCGGCGCTTTGCACCGGGCTATTATATTTCGCCCTTTCAGGGCTGGCTGAATAGTGTATTATCCAGGCCCCGGTTGTAAATTTTTCCCAAATGCGCATACGCCTTTGCGGTAGCTTCCCTTCCCCGGGCGGTTCTTTGTAAAAATCCTTCCTGTATCAAAAATGGCTCATACACCTCTTCCAGCGTGCCTGGCTCTTCACCTACGGCAGTGGCAATGGTGGTAATACCAACGGGACCGCCCTTAAATTTATCAATGATGGCATTCAGGATCCGGTTGTCCATTTCATCCAACCCATGTGCATCCACATTCAATGCTTTTAATGCATGCTGGGTAATGCCGATATCAATAGCCCCATCATTCAACACCTGCGCAAAATCCCTTACCCTTCTTAATAATCCATTGGCAACACGTGGAGTTCCCCTGCTGCGGCGGGCAATTTCCTCAGCAGCATTTGAGGAAATGGAAGTATTCAGTATCGCAGCCGAGCGAAGAATGATCTTTTGCAAAGTTGCGGCATTATAATATTCCAGTCTGGCCTTTATGCCAAAACGGGATAACAGTGGCGCGGTTAACAGGCCACTCCTGGTGGTTGCGCCAATCAGGGTAAATGGATTTAGATTGATTTGTACGCTTCTTGCGTTGGGGCCGCTGTCAATCATAATATCGATCCGGTAATCTTCCATCGCCGCATACAAGTATTCCTCCACTACATTACTCAGGCGATGTATCTCATCAATAAATAATACATCATTTGTTTCAAGGTTGGTGAGCAAACCCGCAAGGTCGCCGGGTTTTTCTATAACCGGTCCGCTCGTTTCCTTTATTTTAACCCCTAATTCATTCGCAACGATCCTGCTTAAAGTGGTTTTGCCCAATCCTGGCGGACCGTGAAATAAAATATGATCCAGCGCCTCGCCTCTTATTTTGGCTGCTTTAATAAAAATCCGGAGATTCTCTATCGTTTGTGGCTGACCAGAAAAATCGGCCATCTCTGCAGGCCGTATATTATTTTCGAACTCCTTTTCCACCGCACTCAGAAATTCTCCATCCGTATTTAAATTAGGATTTCCCATGTTGTAAAAATAACAAATTAACCATTGAGCCCGCCAGTAAATTTTATTTACCCGCATTAGGGCGCCCGGACAAAAAATAATTTCATGTTATTTGTATATACAAATAAAACCTTTTATATTTGGTCATCGAATGAAATCATCCAACAGCAGATTTAATAAATGTCTTTATTTTTCGGCCAATGCACTTGCCCGTAAAGTAGAAAAACTGGCAGCGGAAAGCTGGAAAAAAATACACCTGGCGCCCAGCCATGCATATTTATTGATGATGGTGCTCGAAGAGCCCGGGGCACAACCGGGAGCGATAGCAAAGGAAATGCAATTAACCCCCAGTACGATCACCCGCTTAATTGAAAAACTGGAAGAAAAAAAACTCGTGATCCGCACCACAGAAGGCAAAATTGCCAATGTGTTTGCTACTTCAAAAGCCAAAGAACTATATCCAAAGATGAAGGCATGCCTGAATGATTTTTCCAAAAAATACGGGGAAATATTGGGCGCAGATGAAAGCATACGGATGGTACAGAATATAAACAAACTTACAGATAAATTGCCTGGATAAAAAACCACCTAATAATTGTATATACAAATATTAAAAACATATAAATATCAATCATTATGAAATATGTAATCACCGGCGGGGCAGGTCACATCTCCCGGCCATTAACTGAAACATTATTAAGTGCCGGCCATGAAGTAGTAGTAATTGGCCGTACCGCCGAAAAACTACAACCCCTCGCTGATAAAGGTGCGAAAACAGCCATTGGGTCCATTGAAGACGAAATATTTTTGAAAGCTGCCTTCGCGGAAGCGGATGCAGTATTTCTTATGATACCGCCAAATTTTACTGTTGATAATACGCGGCATTATCAAAATACAATCGCCAGGAATTATATTGCAGCCATT
>JBDTVX010000437.1:0-3183 GCA_040007015.1 Ferruginibacter sp.
TTTATTAAAAAGGTTCTGATCTAATTGAAGCCATAAAAATGGTAGGGCGCGGGGGCTGTTATTTTTATAGGTAATCGTTACACTTGCTGAGATTTCGTGAGTAATATCATTGAGCGACGCGGTAATCTGGTAATCGGCCCTGTTTTGCCAATACCCGGTATTTGGCTCGCCTGTTGCGGCCCTGGTAATGGTTTCCCCGGTAGGGTAAAACGTTGGCGAAAATAAAATATGAGGATCATAAGCGGATAGGACCGACTCATCATTTTGAGCTGCGGCAAAAAGGGTGATACCCGAAAAAAATAAGCCGGCAAAAAAAAATTTCATATTTCCATTTTTGAGTGATGAAGATAGCCAAAAACCGGTGGGCTTAATCACCTGTATTTATAAATATTACCTCCATTCATTTAACAGTTTTCTTCCTTCCTCTTTTATGAGCGGGTCATCTTCTGTTTGATTGGGTACGGTAAGCATTGTAGTTAGTATTGCGATAGCCTTGCCAGGCTGATTATTCATTTTATATGCTTTGGCCATTTCAAAATAATTTAATATGAACCCGTCCGTGATGGCCTGCGCTTTTTCAAAAGCAATAATTGATTCACGCAAAGAAGCAGCCGGTAAACCTCCGTAAAATATTTTTACAGCTGTTCTTTCAAACCCGTTCAGGGTACTTACTTCGTAATTCCACCGGCCAAGCACATGCCATGCCTTAAAATTTTTTGGGTCATTTTTAATGGAGGCATCCACATATTTTTTGATCTCTTTGGCCGTATTGATTTTTTCCTTCCCGGACCTGTTCAGTGAACTTCTTCCCAGGGCTATTGCCATTACACAATTTGATTCGGAATTATTTGGATTGACCTTTAAAGCAATACCAGCATATGTTTTAGCCGCTGAATAATAGTCTTCGATCAGTTTTGGATTAGTCTGGCGCTTGCCGATCCTGCTGCAAAGCTCACTGCATTTATTCAGTGCATATTGGTTGATGGGTTGAATTTTCAATACCTCTTTAAATTTGGCAAAAGCGGCTTTCTCATTTGGTATGGCTTCCAAACGATCCGCCTCTTTGATGATAGCTATAATATCCTGCGCCCGCAATGGTTGTAAGAAAAGTAAAGAAAAAAAACTCAACAATAGGGACTTCATACTAAAATTCTCTTTTATAACTCACGCCAACCAAACCCTGGAAGTTTTCAATAGGCGGAGATGATTTTTTGATGGTGATGCTTACAGATTTAATTCTTTCATCAATTTTATGAATGGCCTGGGTCAATTCCTGTGCCACAGTTTCCAGTAACGGCGTAGGTTGCTTCATCCTTTGTTTGATGGTATCGTAAATGGTAATATAATTAACAGTTTGCCGAAGGGTGGTTACCTGTTCCGGCGTATCCACCACCACATCCGCACTTACTTCAAACTCATTCCCTAATATCCGCTCCTCTTCATAAAAGCCGTGAAAAGAATGAAATAATAATTTGTGTAAATGAATGGTTAACATTTAATTGATAATTGATAATTGATAGTGAATAATGAATAATTGATAAATAATCAAAAGGTACTTACTGCTTATTTGCCGTTTTTTTAATTAATTAATCAAAGGGTATGGATTTAATGTTATTACGATATTTAATATTTGCGGAATTGAAGTCATTATTCATTATTCATTATTCATTATTCATTTGCTTAGCTCCCAGCCATCTTTCCGCATCCAGTGCGGCTATACAGCCACTGCCTGCAGCCGTTACCGCCTGCCGGTATATTTTATCCTGTACATCACCGGAGGCAAATACTCCTTCGATATTTGTTTTGGAAGTGCCTGGTTGGGTAATAAGATAACCTGCCTCATCCATATCCAGCCAATCTTTAAAAATATCACTATTGGGATGATGCCCGATGGCGACAAAAAATGCGCTTACCGGTATTTCCTGTTTCTCCCCCGTCTGGCTGTTTTTAATACGTACGGCTTCCACCTTTTTATCCCCCAATATTTCATCCGTTTCACTGTGCCAGTACATTTTAATATTGGCAGTATTCACTACCCTGTCCTGCATAATCTTACTGGCCCTCATTTCGCCTTTTCTAACGATCATGTGTACCTGCGAGCATATTTTTGAAAGATATAGCGCTTCTTCCGCCGCAGTATCGCCGGCGCCTATAATGGCAACTTCTTTTCCTTTAAAGAAAAATCCATCGCACACCGCGCAGGCGCTTACTCCATAACCATTCAGTCGCTGTTCACTTTCCAGTCCGAGCCATTTGGCGGAGGCCCCGGTAGAGATGATAACAGCATCCGCAGCGATCCATTTCTCTTCATCTATTTCGATTTTATAGGGATGGGAGGAGAAATCAACTTTGGTTGCAAGGCCATACCGTATATCCGTACCCATCCTTTTTGCCTGGTTTTCAAAATGCACCATCATTTCCGGCCCCTGGATCCCGTCGGGGTAACCCGGATAGTTTTCTACCTCCGTAGTGATCGTTAACTGCCCTCCCGGCTGAATACCCTGATATAAAACGGGATGGAGGCCCGCCCTGCTTGCATAAATGGCAGCAGTATAACCGGCAGGCCCGGAACCTATTATTAAACAATGAACCTTTTCTATTGAACTATTTTCCATATTTTTTTTGTTGCCGCAAATTACACCAATTATTTCTTGTGAAAAGGGTTTTAGGTGAAGGGCTTGAGGTTTAACAGTTTAAGGTTGGGGCATTTAATATTAATCAATCAACAATAAAACCCCATTCATTCCTGAGTGCTATTAGGTCTCCCCCCTCTAGTTTTGCGCCATCATAATGGCCTGCATTATTCTTTTGCCGGAACGCTTCATATAATGTAACAGCACAGGCCACGGATATGTTCAATGATTTTATAATACCAACCTGGGGGATGATAAAGTTTCCATCGGCCATAGCAATGATCTCGTCGCTTACGCCGCTGTGTTCATTGCCAAAAATTAATACTACGGATTCAGTTAAATCCAATTCATACAAGCCCGCCGCATCCGTGCTTAAATGAGTGGTATAAATTTTTTTATAATGCTTTCTTAATTCAGCGAAACATGCTGGTGCGTCGGTAAACTGGTGAATGGAAAGCCATTTGGCAGCGCTGGAAGAACTTTTTGCGCCCCATTTTTTGTGAGGGGGAATTTTATTATTCAAAATATAAATATCCTGGATGCCGACTGC
>JBDTVX010000438.1:0-3138 GCA_040007015.1 Ferruginibacter sp.
AGGAAAAACTGCGACTCCATATTCCTTGCTTCTATCTATATAATTAATGGCGACTACAAGCAAAGGTTCCAGCAAATCTTTTTTGTAAAGGCTGTCTACAATTTCTTTTACCCTAAGCTGCTCCATATCCTGTCCGTCGTTCAAAAGCAGCAGGTTAAAGGAATTTTTTTCTTTTGGAACCGGCGTGCTAATAATTGTGAGGTCAATGTGCTTTTGCAAGTGGCGTGAGTAAATGGAATCTTTGGCTTCCTTAATCTTAGAGCCGCATGCCAGGGATGAAAAAATGAGTATTGCGGGCAGAAACCACATGAAATTCATCGTACGTATAATATTTCTCATTTGCTAAAGTATTAAAATTTGGTTTCAAATATGTAACACCGTAACTTTGCACCTCTAAATCGCGAAGTAGAGCAGCGGTAGCTCGTCGGGCTCATAACCCGAAGGTCGGAGGTTCGAACCCTCCCTTCGCAACTAAAGCCCTGGTAATCCGGGGCTTTTTTGCTTTTATAACCTCGCAATAATTAATAAATGACTATCAAAATTCCCAATCAATACCGCGATTCCTGGTTGGCCCCGTAAAAGAACTTTATTGTTTACATTTTATGGCCTTAGCATAGTTAATTATTGCCGCCATTTCATTATCGCTCATAGGAACCTGGCTCTTACTCTCTTCAACAGCTTTCTCAACTATTAACCTGTTTTGGGTATCGTCAAATGGCCCGAAATGCGCACCAACGTCCCCTTTATTATCGATATTTATATCAATAGCTCCCGCCTTTGCCGGGCATGCAAAATCGAATGATTTAAAATTTACCGATTTAATCCCTGAATAAACCGCCGTTTTAAAGTATATTTTTTTCCCCTTTACATCATAAACAATGCTCCATTTAGTGAATCCTTCCTGGGAAACCTTGTCAAGGATATCAAAGGCATAGTCGATAACAGGCATATGATTGTCATTTTGCCGGTATTGCTGTATCATGGAGCAGGCTTTTGCAAAACGCTGCAGGGAATTGTCCTGGAAAGAAAATCTGGTATTGCCAGACAAAATATTTACACCGGTAGCGGCTTTTTCCGATTGTGAATAAGGATTATTTGTAAGTACCGGGAAGGGCAGATCCTTTCCTGTATGCACAATTAATTTACCATTAATAAACTCAACGGTAGCAACATTGCCGCCGGTATCTGCGATTAAATAATGGAGCGGTGGATCATTTGGCGATATCCTTATTACTGCATCGGTTGCAATAACTTCTTCGATTGTTTGATTGTTGTCAAGCTGGTACTGTATCCATTGTAAAACTCCCATCACCGGCCGTTTATCCGGTTCAGGATATTTTGATCCATCAGCCCACATTAATTCTACCACCAAACCTTTTTCATTCATACCACCTGTTGGAAATTCTTTTCCATATTGATTAAATGTGATACTTCCGTATTTGGAAACCCAGGCTATCGTATTACTACCCGTTACCTTTAGTGAGGTTTTATTTAATCCGGCGAGGTTGGTGCAAACCATGCCTGCCGCAGATACCCAGTCATAATTACGCCCAAATACTAATTGCCCGTTTTTGTTAATAAAAAAAGTAGTGCAGGCGGTGAGCCGGTGAAATGCCGTAAAAAATAACAAAGCAAATAAGACGATATATTTATTCATTTCATTACAGTTGTTCTCTATAAATTTACGCTATAACAACTAAGGAACGTGTTAAAAAACAGCCGGGTTTATTTATTTTACGTATGGGAAATAATTCAGTTTTGAAAATGGATCCTGTTCTGAATTATAGATGGAAGGCGATCAAATTAACCCCTTACAGTTAATAACGGTAACGGTTAACCGAAATAAAATAATTGTAAAAGTATCCAGGGCAATTCTATGTGAAAGCGGTAAATATTCCAAATACATTCAGCAGAACCGTGGCTATATATTGACCCCTTCCTGCCGCGGTAATGTTACATTGGCGTTCTTAAAAAACGGCGCAATTAACTCGTACGAATGGATCTTTGAAGCATTGTCGTAAATATAGGAAGCGACCATTAATTCGTCTACTGCGGTTTTATTTAAAAAATTTTGCAAATCTTTTTTTACCGTTATTGCACTGCCAACAAATGTGTATTCCATCATTTGCATAACTGCGGCTTTTTCATATTCTGACCACAATCCATCCATATTTTTAACCGGAGGTTGCAAAGGCTTTCTTTTGCCGGTTACAATACCCAATGCCAACCTGTAAAAAGAACTGGCAAGAAATTCAGCTTCTTCATCCGTATCTGCTGCAATCACATTTATGCAGGCCATCGTATAAGGATGTTTTAATCCCTCAGTGTTGAAATGTTGCCGGTACAATGTTAATGCATCGTGCAGGTGGGTAGGGGCAAAATGACTGGCAAAAGCAAAAGGCAGCCCAAGAGCGGCAGCAAGGCGGGCACTATAGGTGCTGGAACCTAAGAGCCAAATCGGCACATCCGTACCTTCACCCGGGATGGCGCGCACCCTGGCATTGCTATCCCTTGGAGCAAGATAATTTTTGAGTTCCAGTACATCTTGTGGGAACTCATCTACAGAACCATTAAAGTTCCTGCGCAATGCCAGCGAAGTAAGCTGATCAGTACCCGGTGCCCTGCCTAGTCCAAGATCAATCCTGCCGGGGTAAAGCGATTCCAAAGTGCCAAATTGCTCTGCAATAATTAATGGTGCATGATTGGGGAGCATGATGCCACCCGAACCTACCCGGATTGTCGAAGTACCCCCGGCTATATAACCGATCAACACCGCTGTTGCAGAACTGGCAATATTTTCCATATTATGGTGCTCAGCAAACCAATAGCGGTTATACCCCAGCTTTTCCACGCGCCGCGCCACTTGCAGGCTTTTTCCAAACGAATCGGCAGGTGATCCTCCTTCTACTATAGTCGCCAGGTCCAGGACACTTACCGGTATCTCACCTAATTCTTTTTTCATGTTATATCAAATGTTCAAACACCTAAAGCAAAAATGTTACCCAAATAATACGCCTGACAGTGTAACAGGTTTAGCCTGAAAGAAAATGGAAGAAATGCCATGACATCGCTTTAAAATGCACAGGGTGCATTTCAACTTGTCGCAACACTCAAATCATTAAATTTATCCTATAGCTA
>JBDTVX010000439.1:0-3114 GCA_040007015.1 Ferruginibacter sp.
TCATTTTCATTACCCAGAATTCGTCCTGCGTTTCATTACTTAATACCGCCGCTTTGGGCAATGAATTGGCATTTCCCTTTGCCGATTTTACCAGCTTTACTTTTGCAATTAAATTTTCCGGAATGGGATACGCAGTATTCACTTTCAATATAATACTTTGCGTTTGGGCGCCCGCATCCATTGTTGGCATATTGCCAATGATGGTGCCGCTTAATTTTTCCCCGTCCGGCAAAATCATATCCAGCTTTTTTTTATTGAGTATATAAGGCCTTAATTCGTACGGCATATCCAGCAGGAAAACAAAACTTTTTGTATCAGTTATCACCGCAAGCTGATCGCCATCCTGAACATAATCGCCATTCTGGTGATTGATCTGTGAAATGAAACCACCGCCATTGGCCCTGATATTATTCACACCCGTAAACCGGAAAGTAGAATCCAGTATATTGATAGAATTACCAATACTTTCCGCTTCTTTGGTCTTTACAGTGTACAATATTTGCCCGCTGCTTATGTACTTGTTCAATTGCACATTCGCTGATTGCAGGTAGCCTGTCGCGTTAGCCGTGACGATCCATTTTTGCAGGAAGGCGGAGGTAGCATTTAATTCGATATATTCCTGTATGGGTTCGTAACTAATAGAAGTAACCGTAACCGGCGTTACCGGGCCGGTCGCTTTTTCTTCAGCAGCTGGTTCCTTACTATTGCAGGAAGCAAATGAAAAAAACAATAAACAGTAAATAAATATTTTATTCATTATTATTTTATCTGTTCCAGTAATTTACCTGGTTAATGATTTGTAAACGATTGATCGTATTTTGGGTAAGCTGGTTTTTTGCGTTCAAATAGTTATTGATCGCCAATACATAATCGGTCACCCGCAATTCCCCGGCCTGTAGCAGTTTGCCATTTACGACTATCAATGCATCCGAATATTTTACCTGGCTATTGATAGCCGTGATCAACTCGTCTGTAGCCGCCAATTGTTGCATTAATTGAGCGATCTGCTGACTATACTGGCGCAAAAAAAAATCCTTATAATCTGCCCTCGTTTTTTCGGCAATGGATATCTTGCTGTACTGCATTTTTTTTTGCTTTCCGTCGTAAATAGGGATCGAAGCACTGACACCAAAACTGGTTCCGAAATTCTTGTGTGCCTGGTAAGCAAGGCTGGAATTATAACCACCATCTGCAAACAGGTTGATCTTTGGCTCGTAAGCCGCATCGATCAAAGCCTTGTCATTATTTAATTTGAGGCTGTCTATCTTATATTTTTTGAAAAAAACGGACTGCTCAACTGCCGGCAATGGATTTAAAATGATACCCGGTTCCTGTAATAAAGCAAATGCAGTATCCGTAATACCACTTAAATAATTGAGGGTAGCATAGTCATTTTGAAATTGGATGGTTAGCTGTTTTATAAACAGGCTTTGCTGTTGAAGCGTAACTAAAAATGCCAGGTAGTCCACTTCCTTGTACACATTTTTTTGCGTTAATTTTTTCAGTATCGTTTCTTCTTTTGAAAGTAGGTCATTGATCTCTCTGTTAAAATTCAACTGCTGCAGATCGCCATAAGCGGTGATGTATTGCGCAATGATCATTTTCTTTAGATCTTGTTCAGAAATAGCGGACGTATTGGAAATGATTTGATTTTGTATTTGAATATTTTGAAACTGGGCGCTCAATACTTTTTTATTGGGCAATTGTTTATTAACACCTGCCAGTGTTGAAAAATTGGCTCCATTGGTAATCGCTTTATCATAGCCAATACCTTTAATTACCGGGGCATATAAATTATAACTATTGGCAGTAATGTGTGGCTTGTAAGAGGCCCTGATCAGTAAACTGTCGTATACCGAAGATTGAACCTGGTTTTGATAATCCTTCAATAAAGGGCTGTTCCGTAATGCATTCTCAACATAAAAATTTAACTGATTGTTATTTTGGGCACGACAATTTATTATACTGCCCAGGCTAAAGCTTATTATGGTGAAAAAAATCTTCGTCATATTCCTGTAGCACAATATATCAATTATTTTCCTACTACTAAAACCTGGAATGTGCCTGGTTTCATTTTAGGCCTTCCTTTTTCACCTGCAGCCATTGGCTCAAACTCCGCCGTTGGCAGGTAAATAAGATGTGTCGTTTTATCCAGTGCCAGGGTCCTTGCGCCTTTTTTTGTAACTACATTTTCTAATACCGTAAATTTATCGGCATTGTCTTCATGGATCACGGTAAGGGTTCCTTCGCCATTGGAAGTGAAAATATTTTTTGTAACCGGGTCAAATGCAGTGCCATCGCAGCCGTCGCCAATAGGTACCTTATCCACAATTTTGCCGTTCGCAGCATTTATCACCATCAGTAACTTTTCGCAACCGGCAAACAATCGCTTCGTCTCTTTATCAAATGATAAGCCTGTTGGCCCCTCACCGGGTGCAATGCTCCATCGGTTCAATACTTTAAATGTTTTGGTATCTACTACTACGATCTGATTTTTGTCTTCGATATTAACGAACAATTTTCCTGCTCCATCTGTCACCGCAGTTTCCGGTTTTCCGCCTACGTCTACACTATCCACTAATTTGTTTTGAACCGGGTCAATCACAGATAAATTATTGCTTCGCCCGTTGCAGGTAATTATTTTCCCTGAAAATGGTTCGTATAAAATAGCGTCCGGATTTTGACCGGTAGCAACCTGTGCAATTACTTTATTATTATCCATATTAAATACGGTCACCGTATTTAGCCTTCCGTTGCTTATAAAGCCCTTCTTATCCGGCACATCAAAGGCGATCCCATGTACACCGGTAGTATTCTCAATAACACCAACAGAGTCGCCTGTTTTTTTGTTTAAGATATTTACCTGGGTGCCATGGCTAACATATAGCCAGTCATTTACAGGGCCCGCCTCAAGATAATCCCAGCCGCCTGTGCTGGCAATGCGAAAAGTGTTGACGACATGGAAACCCGATTGTGATTGGGCCTCAGCCATTGCAACGGTTAATATTATAACGATAATAAATAAACGATTGATCAATTTGTTCATATTATAGCTTTTTATGTATACTTAAAACAGCGTTTATGCGGCGCCGTAATGCATGGATTAATCTTTTG
>JBDTVX010000440.1:0-2985 GCA_040007015.1 Ferruginibacter sp.
TATTTTGGATTTTTAAGCATACAAGGTTTGGTAATGATGGGATTATACCTGTTGGGTACGGTGATGGCGCTGGTGGTGTCCTTTGTGATGCGATGGTTTATTAATATTAAGGAAAGAAGTTTTTTTATATTGGAACTACCGGTGTACCGTAGCCCAAGATGGAAAAATGCGTTGACCACCATGATTGAAAAGGCAAAAATCTTTGTATTCCAGGCTGGTAAGATAATTATGGTGATCAGTCTTTTGCTATGGGTACTGAGCTCGTATGGACCAAAAGAAAAAATGGCCGCGGTGACCACTAAATATGAGCAACTCATAAAAGATAATCCCCAGCAGCGAAGCGAATTGAATAAACAACGCAAAACCGAATTACTGCAAAGTTCTTTCGCAGGTACGCTGGGCAAAGCCATAGAACCTGTTATACGGCCACTGGGTTACGACTGGAAAATAGGCATCGCGTTGATCACTTCACTTGCGGCAAGAGAAGTCTTTGTTGGTACAATGGCCACTTTATACAGCGTAGGTGATGATCCTGATAAAAACAACAGCACCCTTCGGCAAAAAATGTCTTCTGCTGTAAGGCCCGATGGAACTAAAGTGTATAATCTTGCTACCGGTATGTCGTTATTGGTTTTTTATGTGCTGGCGATGCAATGCATGAGTACATTGGCAGTAGTAAAGAGGGAAACCCGAAGCTGGAAATGGCCCGCCGTTCAATTGGTTTACATGACCGGACTGGCCTATGTAATGAGCTTCCTGGTGTACAATATCTTCAAATAACTATTATCTTTCTGCCGGGTAAAAAGGACCAATTAATTTATTAAATGGATGGCAATTCTGCTATACTACTCGAAAAAATTCCTATATCCCGTAAGGATAAAAATAATATGCTTACCAATCTGCTTCATTGCTTATCCTGTTCTTTACCTGCGGGTATATATTACGATATAGACGGTTCAAAATATCTTCCCTGCCGGGCAAATTAAAATTACTGTTATTTATCAGCGTCCAGTCGTTATTGCTCAACGCCCTCCTGTCGCCTGAGAAGGTAGCAACTTCCTCCCGCCAGTTGTAAGTGTCGGTAAAAGTATTATAGGCGATGTTTTTTCGGGTATGGATGTCCGTTATATTTATTTCCATTTGGGCGCGTGCATTAAAAAACTGTCTTTGAATATTCAATGTAGCGTATACCGTTTTATAAAAAGGTTTACCGGAGGTATCCCTGCCAATTTCTATTTTCTTACTTATATCCCGGCTGTAATTATAAATTGATGGCCTGGGTATATCCATATTGCGGAGGGTTAGGTTTATCACCCAATCGGGTTCTACATTATCCCGTTGTGCTTCCCTTTCCGTGTAAAATTTAGCGGGGTAACGGCTTGCATATTTCCCTCCCAGGTCCCTTACCAGGTTTTGTTGAAAATATTCATTGCTGTAATTGTAACCCGTGTTGCCCCAGCCTGCATTAAAGAAAAAAGAATTATCCTGTACCGGATTGATTATTACAGTTACAATGCCATTGCTGAAGGCTTCGTCCATTTTGGCCCTGCTGTTTTTATAATCGGTTATCCAGCCATCCGCTTTTTTAAAAGCATCATAGGCTTTTTTCGTATAGTCCCTGCTGTTATTATCAAGATAGGTTTCGCCCAGCCGGTAGTAATCTTCTGCCGCCGATTGTTTGATACCGCTAATTTCATTTTGATAACCTGCAGGCGTTACCAGCCGGCTGGCGGCATCGGAATTTGCAATGGCATCGTGCATACTTTGCAGGATATTGTATTCACCTCCTATTCTTTCCCAACGGTTTATTTCTTTATAATTACTATAAACGGCAATTTTTTTCAGGTGACGTTCTTTCGCCTGTTTATAAACTTGTGGTAAAGCCTTTGTTGCTTCTTCATCATCGCTGTGCTTATTTAATTTTTTAACTATATCGTATAGCGTCTTGTCTTCATCACTTCGTAATAAATAATCCTTACTGGTTTTGCAGGACGTTAAAATGAATATTGCTATTGCGGCGTATAAAATATTTTTCATGTATAGACGGTATAATTTATAAAAAATAATTGCAAAGGGAATACCAGAAAATTTAATTAAATGGCACTATTTGAATTTTTAACAAAGCGCTGATAACAATTGCCCTGGCAACGAAATCCGGTCGCAGATTTAACCGGTTTTAAATTCAAACTATGGCTTATTTCAGAACTTTTCTTTCCGATTTATTCTTATTGCAAAAATAGGATAGCGGCCCCATTCGTTCAATCGCATAAATATGTGAAATTAATTAATTTGAAAATTGCGCGGTAATTGCCATATGTCTTTTTCAATTTTTCGAATTTTCAAATTGGCCCATCATAAAAACCCGTACAACTCCCGGAGCTGTGAAAATGACTCATCAGTTGCGGCATTCCGTTTACGAAAATTTCCTGAACCGTCCGGGCCGCATTAACTTTTTGTCCCGTAAAGTGGAACCAGGTTTTAAAAACCAGGGATTGGTTAGTCCGGCAAATATTATTTTATCTGCTTTAAAATACAAAATAAGCGCCATTCAACCCTACTATTTACCAGTTATCAAAATGAAAAAATATTCGAATTTTCCTATTTTATCCTATAACCCAACACTGGTATAGGTTTCCTAGAATACCTATTAATATTTACAACCCACTACTAAAAAATAAATGGTATTATGTGTTGCATAGTACTAAAAATCCTATATCTTTGTATCAGAAAGCGGACGCTAATATGAAATTCAACATGAAAACAGGTTTTTAATTCCTATCAGCATCCATTCATTACCGTTATAAAAGTATAGCCATGAATTTTAAAAAATTGACGCCATGAACATTGATAACACAGCCAGCCAGATGCGGAAAGGAGTATTAGAGTTCTGCATTCTTTCGGTGATCAAACAGGGAGAGGCCTACCCATCGGATATCATTGATAAGATGCGGACCGCCAACCTGAATATCCTGGAAGGAACATTGT
>JBDTVX010000441.1:0-2971 GCA_040007015.1 Ferruginibacter sp.
ATAGAATTAGATGAAACGTTCGCAATCAGTGGCTGGTAGCGGCCTCGAATAAAAAGTGCTAGAAAATTTCAACATGATCCGTTAAGAAATCAAGGCTGTTTGAGCCGGGCATAAGCTTTAAATCATTGAACTACTTGCGGCGAGTTCCTTGATTTTAGGATCATGTTGAAATTTTCAGCCTTTTTATTCGCAGCCTTGATTTTTTTTGTTTCTTTTTTTTATCAAGAAAAAAAAGAAAATGAAGGCTAATCTATTCTCAGCTTAGGTTTGCGAATGTTATACCTAATCCTATAAATTAAAATCCCGGATCGCTGAAAAGCCAACAACATCCAATATCAGTCAACTTCTTTTTTACTTTAATACCAAAATGCCTGATCAGCGTTTTACAAATAAAGCCAATACCTGAAGATTACTGTTAAGTTGAACACCCTGTAGGAAAACTACATCCAATATCCCAAGTCTATGCCGTAAAAAGCGATCATGACTCGAAAGACAAAGAAAACAATATCCCGGGTTTATGCTATAAAAAGCGATGATAACTCAAAACAAACAAACCAATATCCTAAGCCTATGCTGTTAAAAGCGAGAATGGCTTAAAGAAAGACGACACTGAAACCAGGAACAAATTATTCCTGTAATCCTTCGGGATAGATCCCAAATTGCGACTTCCACTAACTATGAAAAACTAATAGTTGTGGAAGTTTTTTTATTTTAACCTTTCAAGGTAAAAGTTACCAGCCTTCTATAGCGCAGATCTACTTTTAACGGAGATCACTAATCTTTACAATTAATACTGGCAAAGGCTTCCAGGCTTGCCTACCTCAATAGCTTTATCGTATTATTACATATGCAAAAACGTAAACCCCCCGCACCTTTTACGGAATAACCAACGGCTGTTCAGTAATTACTTCACGCTTAAAACAGAGTAGTTCCGCTCGGGTTTACTATCCCTAATTGTCCGATCTTTGCATCAGAAGTTGATTGATAGGAATTAAAAATATCAATCATATCCAAACATCCCTGAAAAACCAAATAGTTAGTAGTTTCAAATCCAACTATCGCTGATAAGCAAAACATCCAATATCAGTCAACTTCTTTTTTACATCCTATATCCTAAGAGCATAACCAACCCGGTGAAGAACTTATTCCGATGAAAATTGAAAATTCAGGTTCCTAAAGAAAACCTACAGAACCAAATCCGAAAAAAAACCAACCGATCCAATATCCTCTTCCTGTTCAAAGACAGAAAGACCGGACACCCTTAAATCAGGAATAATAAATTCCTGGAGCAGCAGGCGTGCAAACATTTCTGACCCTCAACAAAATCATTTACGGATGATTTCAATAGCATTACTTCCACATTTTTTGATATGTTCAAATAAATGTGGAAGTTTTTATTTATACGCTTCGCTGTTTAATTTTACCGTATGATTCTACATTCGGCAACAGATCTAAAAAATATCCCCCGCAGGATAGTGTCCCTCGTTCCCTCCCAGACTGAATTATTATATTTTTTAGGGTTGGAAGAAGAAACCATCGCTATCACGAAATTTTGTGTTCATCCTGCAAAATGGCCGGGGCAAAAAATAATTATAGGCGGAACAAAAAACATTCACCTGGAGCAGGTAAAGAATTTACACCCGGATCTTATTGTTGCCAATAAGGAAGAAAATACAAAAGAGCAGGTGGAGGAACTGGCAAAAGAATACCCGGTGTGGGTTACCAATGTAAATAATTTGGACGACGCGCTGCAAATGATACAGGATATAGGCCAGCTAACAAATACAGCCCTGCAAGCAGGAAAATTAGTAGAAAATATAACCGCCCTTTTTTCTGCCCTGCCCATAAAAAACATGGCCATTCCAACAGCCTACCTGGTGTGGCGCAACCCTTTTATGACAATTGGCGGCGATACTTTTATCAACGATATGCTGAAAAGGTGCGGGTTACAAAATATATTTGCAGGTAGAACCCGGTATCCGGAAATCACTATCAATGAATTAAGAGACACAGGTTGCAGTGTATTACTCCTTTCATCCGAACCCTACCCCTTTAACCAAAAACATATTGAAGAACTGCAGGCATTTTTGCCTGGTATAAAAATACTGCTGACGGATGGTGAAATATTTAGCTGGTATGGCAGCAGGCTATTGAAGGCACCTGGTTATTTCAGAAAGTTTTTGGATAAAATAAATTCTGGATAATGCAGGAACAAGCTGCGCTGTTCTTTTGGCCGCGAATGCACGAATGAACACGAATAAGGGCAATTTTTGTAAAAAAAATTCGTGGAAATTCGTGTATTCATGGCTATTAAAAATCCGGTGGTAAGTACTGAAATCATTTTTTAGCCAGTGCCTAAGATAACCGCAATATAATGATGCACCAAGACTGGCAATGCTTAATGTCATTTTCAATTAATATTTTGGTGGACGAACCTTTTTAACTAATCAACATCCCCAGATTGTGTACATAAGAACAGGCCGAGGCCTGTTCCTACAACGGCCTTGGCTGGCAAAGGATTTATTTTGTAGAAAAATAAATCGAAACCGGTTTATCAATAATACAATTTTACTATCCTGGATTATAAAAATGATGTTGATCATTTGATAGCTGTTGCATAATTACATAAATGTTAATGATTGCAACAATTGAAATTGAAGGATCGAATGAAAGGCCAAAAGGAATGTCAATTGCTTATTCCGCCCAATAAAAATAGTATTGGTTTACCTGAAATGGCGGTGCTTTCTTATTTTCCTCCCCTGAACAAACCATCATTGTACCCATAGAACTTATAATCAATCGTGTGCATGTGTAATACCAGGCATTTCAAATAACATGTAATAAAAAGTCAAATTCACCTAATTTTGTAAAAAAACAACCAATATATGAGTAAATACAAAGCCGGCGTTCTACACGGCGAAGAATTAGAGGCGCTTTACAATGATGCAAAGGACAACCAGTTTGCAATGCC
>JBDTVX010000442.1:0-2873 GCA_040007015.1 Ferruginibacter sp.
CTATCTTTACAATAATAAAATTAAGCTTTTAACAGCAATGATTTTGTGAATATCAGCAAGATGATAGAGTTTTTGTTTTTTACATAATCGTTATAGCCAATTCAATAAGTATGCAAACAATATTAATTACAGGAGGAACAGGCATGATTGGAACACAATTAACGAAACATTTATCTGCCAGGGGATATGAAGTGATAATTTTAACAAGAAAAATACCGGGTTCGAAACATGCCGATCCCAATGTAACGTATGCTTTATGGCAGGTAGACAAACAAATGATCGACCTGAACGCTATTCAAAAAGCGAGTTACATTATTCATCTTTCCGGTGCCGGCGTAGTAGATAAAAAATGGACCCCCGGGTATAAAAACCAAATAGTAAAAAGCCGCACAGAAAGCAGTGCATTGCTCATTCACACTTTACAAAATAACCCGCACTCAATAAAAGCGGTGGTAAGTTCATCTGCCATTGGCTGGTATGGAGAAGACCCTTCACCTGGGAAAGACGGATTTATTGAGTCGGATAAATCCGCAACCGGCTTTTTGGGAGAAACCTGTAAGGTTTGGGAAGAAAGTATTCAGCCTGTTGAAATGCTGGGCCCCCGGTTAGTTAAAGTCAGGACAGGTATCGTATTGTCTAACGACGGAGGCGCCCTTGCCGAATTTAAAAAACCGATTCAATTTGGCGTGGCAGGTATTTTAGGCGATGGAAAGCAGGTGGTAAGCTGGATACATATTGATGATCTGTGCAGGTTGTATATTGAGGCAATAGAGAACCCGGACCTGGGTGGAAGCTATAATGCAGTTGCGCCAAACCCGGTAACCAACAAAGTATTGACCATAGAACTTGCCCGTCAGCTTAAAGGTAAATTTTATATTCCAATGCATGTACCGGAATTTGTATTAAAAATAATGCTGGGTGACAGGAGTATAGAAGTACTCAAAAGTACCACGGTCAATTGCGAAAAAATTAAGAAAACAGGATTTACATTTCTATACCCGTCGATTGAAGCTGCGTTAAACCAGCTATGCAAAAAATCGGATCGGGCAGATTTTAAAAAAGGGTGAGGTCGGTCAAGTATCCAGCATCCGGCTCAGTTATTTTTAGTGGCTGATATTTTTGATTTGGGTAATGATTCCCTTGTATTTTTGGTTGCTATAAATAATGCAGATTTAATTTTACATAAATATTAGTCATCCAATATATATAAAAATAAAGTCAATTAAAACAAAAAAGCATTTTTTTGGGTAAATGGCTTAATAATATATTTGGATGGTAACGCAAAAAACCCCGGTAGTAAGATTTCCCGTGCCAAATAAATATACATCGCAACAGGGAAATGAGTTTTCAGAGATCGGTTTTTAACATCCTGTTATTGCTCCACCAGTAAAACAAAATAAGATACACTACCGTTAATATCATTACAATAGAAGTATAATCTGTAGGCATTACACCTTTTGCCAGCCCTTTTAGTGGGTTATCCGGAAAAGTAAGTAAGCCATCTGCCGCATTCATTGGCAGGTAATCGCCCATACTACCCAGGTCGATAGAAGAATCCCTTCGTAATTTAATGCTCCACACATCTAATAGCTGGGAGATAAAATTTTCCAACCCCATATAAATAAAAAAAATGCCGATGGCAAATCCTGTACGACGGATCAATACACTTATCAGTAATGCGATCATATTGTAGGTAAGCGCTTTAAAAAAGAAAAAAGCAATATGCGAAATGCCAAAGCTTGAAAAAGGTGTACCCGAGAACAAACCAAAAACAAGTGCAGTAACAATAACCAATATAGTTGAGAAAACCGCAATTAATAAAGCTAATGCAACTTTAACATTGATAAACTGCTTCCTCGACCAGCCATCAAGGATATTTTGCCGGTGGGTACGAAACGTAAATTCGTTGGTAACCAGTATAATCAATAATAAAGCAGGCAATAACAACAGCCAGCCTGAAGTATAACTGGTAGTTTGCCAGGTTTTATCAAAATTATATGGAGAAAATGCGCCAATTAAATTGCCGGCACCGGTGCGGCTGATCATATCCCTGTTTACAAGAAACACGATATAATTGACGGTGATTACGCCCAGTGCAAAAAAACTGCTGAGGATAATAAAGGCATTATAGTTTTTTATCTTCAGCCATTCGATCTTTAATAACTTAACCATATTCCGGGTTTGTACTTTAATTAGTTAGTTCAAAGAATTTAGATTCCAGGCTTTTCTTTTTCAATTGCAAATGATTGAGTACTATGTTATCATTAAAACAATGGCGGTTGATGCTTTCAAGGTTGGTAGTGCCGATAGGATAAAAAAGGTGGATCAGGTTATTATGTTCACTGATGCTGCTATAGCCGGATAACCGCTGGATGGACGATTTTAACCCGCTCATATTGGCAGCGCCAATTTCCACGATATCTTCATTGGCCAGGATTTCATTGACATTACCGGTTGCCACCAGCTCTCCCTTTTTTAATATGGCCACATGTGTACAAACTTTTTCTACCTCATCCAGTAAATGGCTTGCCATAATAATGGTCTTACCCTCCAGGTGCAATTTTTTTATAAGCTCTCTTATTTCCGCAATACCCACAGGGTCCAATCCATTTGTAGGCTCATCCAATATCAATACTTCGGGATCTCCCAACAGGCAGGAAGCTATTGCCAGTCTTTGTTTCATACCCAAAGAATAGGTGCTGAAACGCGAATCCTTCCTTTGCGTTAGATTTACCATATCAAGTACCCTGGGTATATCAGCTTCACCCCTTTCTTTTATTGCAGCCGCAATTTTTAAATTTCGTACCGCTGATAAATAATGATAAAAATTGGGCGTTTCCAGGAATGTGCCAATCTGTCTCCGATGTGTTTCA
>JBDTVX010000443.1:0-2863 GCA_040007015.1 Ferruginibacter sp.
GGTTTTTACAATCTTCCAGCCACCGCTCATTGTACCTAAGCCTATGGCTGTATAACATGCCAGAGGCACCCATGTAAGCTCTTTTAACGCAGCTCCTATATCAGGATATTTTGTGCTGTTATAGGCTACAAAAGCCGCGGCAATGATCCCCATTACTTTTTGGGCATCATTACCGCCATGCCCGATACTGAATGCGCCTGAAGAAAACAACTGCAATCGCTTAAACATATTTGCAGTCCGGTATGCATTGGGCGTTTTTACTTTTTCCGAATAAATGTATGCGCAGATAAAAATAAACATCATTATTAAAATGCCATAAATAATGATACTGTTATCTGCTTTTTTAAATGCTTTTGCCAACGCGATTGTATCAACATTGCTATCTACTGCTGTTTTGATTTTTTCAGCGAGCCTGGTGGCGCCTAAGGATTTGTAATCAGCCATCATAGGTTTGGCGGCATCAACAAAAGCAAGGGCGGATGCATAAGTTGCAGCTTTGGATGGATTACCGGCAGCCTCTTTTTTAAGAATGCCTACCTGGTAAAATTTTGCAAGATTATCTTCCAGTTTGGTTTTTTCAAATTGGGCAAACAGGAACCAGGTGCCAATTCCTGTCAAAACGATTAATCCCACTTTAGCCCATGTATTCCGCATAATGGTAATTACGGTAATGTAGATGGAAATTACCATGCCAATAAGAGGGGCAAGGAATATGAAAAGTATGATTGTAGTTATTTTTTTGATCTCCACAATATTGCCAATATTGGTAAACCCCTTTGTTAAAAATGCGTGGGTAATCGCTGCCCCTGCAAAGCCACCTATTAATGTATGTGATGAAGAAGATGGAATCCCATACCACCAGGTTAACAGGTTCCACATGATGGCAGCAATTAAACCGGCCAGTATCACAGGAAGCGTAATATATTCCTGGTGTACCGTTACTCCGATGGTATTTGCTACTGCATGATCCTGGAAAATGAAGTAGGCGACAAAATTAAAAAAGGCGGCCCAGATCACAGCCTGGAACGGCGTTAAAACTTTAGTAGAAACAATCGTGGCAATTGAATTGGCAGCATCATGGAAGCCATTGATATAATCGAATATTAAAGCTAAAATAATTATAACTATAAGCAGGGTCATAATATTAATTTGAAAATGGCATAATTTGAAAATTGCTCAATTTAAAAACCGCGGACCATTTTCACATTGAGCAATTTGAAAATTTTCAAATTTGTTTTAGGCGTATTTCACAATGATAGATTCAATCACATTGCCTGCATCTTCACATTTATCGGTAACAATTTCCATCACCTGGTAGATTTCCTTCTTTTTTATCACCTCTTTCACATCCGGTTCTGTAGCAAATAGGTGTTCCACACTCATATCGAAAATGTCATCGGCCTGGTTTTCGACACTGTTAATTGCAACCAGTGCATCCGTGATCAGGCGCATATTCTTCATATTCCTCAGCTCGGTAACGGCCTTGTGTACCTGCACACAACCCACGGCAATCAGGTCTGCCATCTTCTTAATACCCGTCTCATTGGGATTAACCCGGTAAAAGTTTATCTTTTTAGCGGAAGCATAAATATAATCGGCGATATCGTCCAGTGCAGATGCGAGATAGTGTATATCTTCCCTGTCAAAGGGAGTTATAAAATTTTTTCCCAATTCAGTGAAAATATTATGCGTGTAGTCATCATTTACATGCTCCATATCTTCTATTTCCTGGATCAGTTGAGCTCTTTTATCAAAATCAGGTTCATTTACCACCTCTTTTAATTTTTCCCCCATTTTAACCAGCTCTTCCGCAACGTTTTCAAATAGCTGAAAAAATACCCTGTCACGGGGCAGGAATATTTTCAATATCGAATTTAATCCCATACATAAAATTTTGGGCAAAATTAGCTTTATAGATTTGTAAGGCTCGGGCTTTGAAATTGTTAATGATAACTTAACATGGAAGTAATATAAATTTCTTATTAATTTGTCCGGAAATACACTATTTGTGAGGAAACAATTTATTTGCCTGGTATTTTTAGTTACGATTTGTACAAGTGCCAGGTGCCAGTTTTTAATGGATATGGTAGACACTACTACTGAAATAGGTAATGGTATCTTTTCCATTTATAAAAGGTTTGATCGTATCCGGATAGGGGGGTATATCCAGCCCCAGTTTCAGCTGGCTTCATCAAAAGGCGCAAAAAGTTTTGAGGGAGGCGATTTTCTTCCCAATGTCAATAACCGGTTTACCTTGCGGCGGGGCCGTATTCGCTTTGATTATGTTCATTTTACAGTAAAAAATGGACCCTCCGTCCAGGTAGTTTTTCAGTTTGATGGCACAGAGCGCGGAGTGTTTATAAGAGATTTCTGGGGCAGGATTTTTGAAAATAAATACCAGCTTTTTTCACTTGCGGCAGGAATGTTTGCAAGGCCCTTTGGCTATGAAACAAATTTAGCATCAAGCGACCGGGAAAGTCCGGAAAGAGGCAGAATGAACCAGTTGCTGATGAAAACCGAAAGGGATATGGGTTTAATGCTTTCCTTTGAACCAAGAAAAAAAGATCACGTGTTGCGTCATCTGAAAATTGATGCAGGATTATTTAACGGGCAGGGATTAGCTGCCACGGCCGATTTTGACAGCCATAAAGATTTTATTACGAGGGTGGGTATAAAAACGCTCAACATCGCAAAAGGAATAACACTGAGTATTGCAGCGTCTTACCTGGACGGCGGTATTTTAGAAAACACCCAATATAAATTTACTGTGAATAACGAGGTTAACGGGAAAATATTTACTGTGGATTCCGCTGCTTATAATAAAGGATCAATTGCACCACGTAAGTATTATGGCATGGATATG
>JBDTVX010000444.1:0-2861 GCA_040007015.1 Ferruginibacter sp.
TAGGAAATTCTTTGAGTGCAGGATGTTGCGGATTGCATAAAACTCCCAACGTATGCGGTGGTTGACCATGCGTCCATGCTGTGTTCCAGAAGATGCTGGAAAAACCTATCTTAATATCTCCGCCTTTCGCCGGTATCACAGACCCTTTTTTTAATGTGAGCAATACTTTACCGCCATTGTTGAGCGTTTCAATTGCCTTATCATCTAATTGCTGTGTTATAAGCACCCCTTCGGTGGTTGGCAATACAGCAGGATATACAAATAAAGACCATGAATTTTGATGGTCACCTACAGTAACAGTTAACATAAGTTGACTGGCCCGGTGAATACTTAATAGCGATTGTTTTATTTCACCTAGTTTAAAAGCGTTGCCTGGTGGAATATCAGTTTGAGGAAGTTGCCCTTTAAACAAAACCTGCCCCGTTGAATTTTTAATATCCCAGGAAGGAGTTACATCCCTTAAGGCCCCGCCTCCAAATTGTGCCACCTCAACCGGTACATTCAGTTCTTCATTGTTGAGGTATATCATTTTTGACAACCTTGCCAATGGAACAATAGCATTACAAAAGCGCCGGTACTCCTTACCAGTGATATAGCCCTTGTCTTCCCAGAAAGGATTCAGCACACCCACCAATGCGGTGCCCTGGCCAGGAAAATCATGCAGATCCAATAACTGGAAGCCACCAAATCCGGGTGTGCGCAAAGCGGCTTCAATATCGGCTTTATAACACAATGCCTGCAATTTGCCGGATGCAAGTAAAAAGCTATCCGCCAAATTTCCCATGCCATTGCGTTGCAGCTTATCCCTGAATATTTCAAAGTTTTTCGCCTTTAATATGCCTGTATATTCTTTAATTTCCCTGAAATCGGGATACACACACCATTGTCCTATTTCGTGACTAACAGTTGGATGTTGCCACTTTGCTATAATCGCCGACCAGTCATAATCAGATTTAGGTGACTGGCTGTTGATGATACTTTTTAAACCGGCGCCCCATGCCTGTATTCTTGGGTCCGGCGTACTGTTATAATCATTTTCCGGAACTACTGGCCAGCCGGATGCTGTGGAGTAAAGCCTCCGGGAATCTTTTTGTTTCCAGTAATTAATGAAGTCCGTGAGATATTTTATGTGATTTTTTCCGGCGGGTTCATTTCCATAAACCATCATGCAAAAAGATGGATGGTTGCCATAGGCCTTAATCATTCGTTCACTTTCTTCGTAAATATAATTATCGAGGGGCTTTCCATCACCAATGGTAGCGTCCTGGTTTGCCCATGAAGAACATTCCACCTGTAAATAAAACCCGGCAAGATCAGCAGCCGTAAAAGCTGCTTCAGGCGGGCACCACGAATGAAAGCGAACATGGTTTAAACCATAAGTTCTGCAAACCTTAAAAATATGCGTCCAGGCCGCTAAACCGGTTGGCGGAAAACCTGTTTTTGGAAAAATGGCACACTCCAATGTACCCCGTAAAAATGTGAGGTTACCATTAATAGTAAATTGTGTACCTATGGCAGAAAATTCACGCATGCCAAAGGTCTGGCTGCTTACTTCCATACTTTCTTTTGCTGCGGTTATACTTACATTTAAAACGTAAAGATCAGGATGAAATTCATCCCAAAGTAATGGATGATTGCCCATAGGATATACTGCATCTATAAGGGTGCTATCGCCTTTTACTTCAATTTCCAATTTTAGCGCTGTAAGCTTTTCTGCCCGGGGATTAATGGATGATGCGATAATATGGAAAGTTGATTTAACCGGGATACCGGTAATATTTTTGATAGTTAAATGTATGGCAACCTCCTTTTTTTTAAGGTTTGGAAACAACTGTATCTCATCTATATAAATGGCTGGACGGGCCGCTATATACAACTTGCCGGTCATGCCGTTCCAATTGCTTTGTGTATGATCGGAAATACTGTGGGAATTTTCGCCAGGATTAAAATCTTTGATCCTGTTGTCAACACGAACCGATATTCTATGGGTTCCCGGGGTTAATACTTTTGTAAGATCATACACATGAGCCGTACCTAAACTATTTTGCATTCCTACCGGTTTATCATCGATCCAAACAGTAGTTTCCCAATGGGTTCTTTCAATGAAAAGTTCAAGATGCTTTTGTTTCCACGACGGGGGAATATGTACTGTTTTTTGATACCAGGCTGCACCTTTATAATACTTTTGGGGTTGCAGCCAAAAGGGAACTTTGATGTTTCCGGGCTTACGGTACTGTGCATATTCCGGTAAAAAAAACCAGGATGAATCAACAATGCCCCCGGTCCATGGGGTATTGATCGTTATTTCATTGCCTTTGCCATTTGTGGCCATCGATCCCGGCAAATTAATTTTATCATTCAGATCCTTATTGAACCATTCCTCCTTAATTCCTTCATCCAAAGAGTCAACCTGGAACAGCCACTTGCCCGAAAGATCCATTTTATATCCATTGTTGGTTTGCGGCTGTCTTTTTATTTGTGCGGTCAATAACAAATTACCTGCAATCAATAATAAGCAAAGCATCAAAGGGTACGGCATAAACTTTTTCATGAATAATTTGATTGAATTGTAAACAATATTGATGATTAACAAATACTGATCCCTGCTATTTTTTTATTCTTTTAAAAATCCTTACGTTAATAAGAATAATTTTACTGCGGCCATAAAGATCCATGATCTTACCGGATGATCTAAATCCTGGTTTTCTTAACCAGGTAGTCTTACTAAATCAATTTCTTATATAGAACTATTGGATCAGATTCATTTTGTGGGGGATAATGGCTTTATTCTTTTAGGATCAATATATTCAGAACTCCTGACCTACGCCTCAAATAAATGTTTTTTTTCGCAAACTAAAGTT
>JBDTVX010000445.1:0-2827 GCA_040007015.1 Ferruginibacter sp.
AATGATTTAAAGCTTATGCCCTCCCGCCCGGGGCGGGATTGATTTCTTAACGGATCATGTTGAAATTTTCCAGCACTTTTTATTCGAGGCCGCTACCAGCCACTGATTGCGAACGTTTCACCGAATTCTATTTATTCAATATTATCTGTTATCCTGAAATAATCAAAATCAGCAAAGCCGCCAATATTCTTTGTTGCATAATTAAATAACGTAAACCTGTAGCCGATAAACTGCGGAATCGTGTAAGCCATTTTTAATGGCGTTCCAATGGGCTTCCAGCTGTTTCCATCCAGGCTGTAAAAGAAATTAGCCGTGTCTTTTTTATTGGTAAAATCACACGCTGCTTTAAAGAAAATCGTTTGCTGATTAAGTGGTATGGCTTGTACCTGCTCAGCCTGGCCTGAACTCGCGTTAATCATAACAATGCTTTTATTGTCGCCATCTATTTTAACACCGGCAATGCCATAATTTTTTTGCAGTAATGCAAGTCCTGCAAAGTCACCATCTTTCATGTTTGAAATATCAAGTGATGTAGCACCGGTGCATACCGGGCCAATGGTGCGCTGGGTTAACAAATTTCTTGCCAGTAAAAATGCCGTATCAATTCTTCCGGTTTTCAAACGCAGATAACCCTTTCTTTCTGTAACAGTCCACAGACTATTATCCGGATTGTGGTTCCATTGCCAAACTAACGGAAATGCCGGTTCGTTTTTCTTCCTGGTAAATTCATCCGATGCAACAATACCGGGAATTAAACTTTTATTTGCAGGCAACTCCAGTGTTTCTGGCACTTTTCCATTAGTCCCCAACACCGGCCAGCCATCTTCCCATTTTACAGGCACCAGGTAAGGAATGCGGCCAACGGCGCCATAATCACGGAACAGGTAAGCATACCATGTTCCACCAGGCATATCAATTAAACCGCCTTGTGCCACGCCCATATCCTGCAAACCGATTTTACCTTCCCACGGACCTGTAATTTTATCGGCCCTGTGAATAACTACCGTACGCATACCGCCGGGAGGCCAGGTAATGTTAAACAAATAATATTTACCGTTTATTTTATAAAGCTGTGAACCTTCTGCACCGAGCCCTCCGCGCTTGCCTTCTACCTGGCTGGGCGAGCTGGCGTTTTCAATAACTACCTGGTTGACACCACCATCCTTTACACCGGATACATCTGCATTTAGTTCCAATAAATTTAATTTGCCGGCACCATACAGGAGGTAAACTCTTCCGTCGTCGTCAAAAAATAAAGAATGATCATGATAGGCTGGTTTAAATGTTACTCTTTTCCACGGACCCTTTTCAATATTTTTTGTGCTGTAGATATATGTTTGTCCGGTGGTTTGCGCAAATGTGCTAACATAATATGTTCCATTATGATAACGGAAACTGCTGGCCCACGAACCTCTGCCATAAGTGCTTTTGCCATTTACAAGATTCAGTGCGTCAACATCAGCCAATGTATCGTATGCATAGTTTATTAACTTCCAGTTTACCAAATCATTTGATTTCATAATAGGTACTCCAGGATTAAAATGCATGGTAGTACTACTCATATAGTAAGTATCGCCCACACGGATCATCGACATATCAGGCACATCGGCAAAAATTAAAGGGTTATGTGCTTTTTGCTGCGCCAAAGCAACAAGCCCTGTAAATAAAGCTGGCACAGTTATGATAGCCAGTGCTGCAATTATTTTTTTCATACCTGTAATCATTTTTTCTTTTAAAACTGATTTTTGTATCCTATCAGGGGTTGTTCATTTTAATGCTACCCGCTGACAAATACATCCATTAAGTCAGCCGGCGCTGACCCTTTATTTTCGCAATTGATAAAGCCCTGAAGTTCCGGCATCTTCACTGCATTACCTCTTCCAAATTCACGCATTCCTGTAATGAGCTTAGCGTTGTAATCAGCATTACATTTGAAATCCCCAGTCTTTGTATACTTATCTTTTTCCGCAAAGCATTTTAATTTTTTTGATGTTTCACTATTATTTTGCAGGAGCTACGCCTTCCGTTGTTTGTACCACTGGTTTTATACTTCCGTCTGAATTATAATACATATAATCTACACATATGGAACGGCGATAACTCCCGCCTGTTGGTAGGGTTCCATTGTGATAAAAGAAATAAGATTTGCCTTTGAAATCAAGAATGCCCGGGTGGGTAGTAAAACTATTAGGAACATTGCCCTGTAAAATTCCCCTGTATTCCCATGGGCCTTCAGGGTTTGTTGCAGTGCAGTACTCAATCATTTCGGGTTTTGTACCAGCACTTGCATATACCAGGTAGTACAATTCCTTTCTTTTGTAAACCCAGGGGCCCTCAATATAATGCAGGGGCTTAAATGTGGTGATGGAACCGTCGAGTTCAGTCATGTTTGCTTTTAATTTAACCCACTTACAACTTCCATTACCCCAGAAAAGATATGCCTGGCCATCATCATCAATAAACACAGTGGGGTCAATATCGTCCCAGCCATATTTCATGTCTGTGGTCATTTCATTTATAATAATAGCTTTACCAACAGCATCTTTAAACGGGCCGGTTGGCCTATCGGACACAGCTACGCCAATTGCCGCTCCCCCATTACTGATACTGTCTTTTTTATGAAAGGTGGCTACATACCAATAGAACTTACCGTTTCTTTCTATGCATTGTGCCGCGTAAGCATCGCCGGTGGCCCAGGAAAAAGTATGCGGCGATAAAACTGCTCCGTAATCTTTCCAGGTCACCATATCAGTAGAAGAAAACACATGCCAGTCGGGCATTTTGTAGTTGGTGGCGGTTACAGAAGCGGTATCATGGCCAGTATATA
>JBDTVX010000446.1:0-2815 GCA_040007015.1 Ferruginibacter sp.
GTTTCAATCCTGTATGTTAACGGGCCCTCTTTTTCCCCATTCACCTCTTTCTTAAAGCCTGCATTCCGTAAAATATTTTCCACATAAAAAATACTTTCATTAAATCCCGTATTCCCGGCTATACGCCAGCGTTGCTCAACAAAGGCCACTGTTTTGTAAGCATTCTTTTCAACAAAACTGTTTCTTAATATAGGGTAATAATTATCTATCACGGACAAGTGGCTTTGAGCCGGCACATTCATATTGGCAACCAGCGACAGTGACAAAAGAACATATTTTATCATACCTATTTTTAACCTGGAATTTTTTATCACCATCATAACCATATTTAATTGATGAAAGTACGTGTTTTAATAATATTGCCAACCCCGGCGGCAGTTTTTTAGCCCTGCGGGAATTTTATAGAATAATTCCACAACTGCTGATGAGGTTTTAGCCAACGCCGGCCCTACAGATCGTTTTCCAATATAAAAGCCCATTCAAAATGAACCTGCTTTTTGAACCCTTTATATACGTTATTTACTTTATTTACCCTATTTACTGTATTTACCCCATTTACTCTATTTACTTTATTTACTCTGTATATTTGTTTGTGATAAAATCACCTCCATACTATGCCAGATATTGTAAAGATCCTCGCAATTAAGCAAATAACGCACGACGTAAAAAGCTTTAGGATTGAAAAACCCGCGGGCTATCAATTCATACCAGGACAGGCTACGGAAGTTTCCGTTAACAAGCCGGGAATGGAAGAAGAAAAAAGACCATTTACCTTTACTTCATTGAACGAGGAACCTCACCTGGAATTTACGATTAAGCGGTATAGCGATCATCATGGTGTAACTGATCTTTTACACCATTTGCAACCGGGTGATGAGCTCATCATAAGGGATGTGTGGGGTGCAATTGAATACAAAGGCCCGGGATATTTTATTGCGGGTGGGGCAGGCATCACGCCTTTTCTTTCCATACTTAGACAATTGCATAAAGAAAACCAGCTGACAGGTAATACACTTTTCTTTTCCAACAAAACTTCCGCCGACATTATCTGCGAACAGGAGCTATCGGCTATGTTGGGTGAACGGGCCGTATTTATTCTTACAAAAGAAGACAATGCAAAATATAAAACCGGCTATATCAATGAAAATTTTATTCAGCAAAATATCAGTGATTTTCACAAACACTTTTATATATGTGGCCCGGATGCAATGATCACGGATATTGTATCCATACTTGAAAAATCCGGCTCGCAACCGGAAGCAGTAGTATTTGAAAAGTAGGCTTTGGAAAATAAAATGCTTTAGGCTGGCTTGTGAAATGATCCACATCAGCGTTACAAAACGTCCATACGGCGCGGTGATCTTACTAAAGTTAAACCCCTCAATATTCAATTAAAGTCCGGCTTCTGCATACGAACCGGCATCTTCAGGAATCATTTCAATCATGCTATTGTAAGCTTTTAGCAATAAGGTGGATCATTTCGTCAATAAAAGACCAGTACATCAAATCAGGCATCCAACATCTCCGGGAAATATTTTATTTGTTTCGGGGAGTGAACATGACCGGCTATAAATCGCTAAAAAAAAGTTAAAGTGGATTTCAGGGTTTAAAAGAAAGCCGGTTCATTTGCTGGCAAGTGGCAATTAGAGGGCGGCCGGGGATTAATCCGTAAAAGCGTTAAATCCTGCATGGCTGCATAGTCAATGAAATTATTAAACTATTGGGCCAATTTAGCATCATACAGGAAATTTATTTTATGAATAAGAAATATTTATTGTTAGTGCTTACAACAATTGCGTTGTATTCAACTTCAAGTGCACAGGTATTTATTGGTGGCCGGCTGGGCGGCGGTTACTATAGAAGGCCAGGACATCAAAGAAGGGTACAGCGGCCACAGCAGGACCTTCCCAAATTTCAACCGGCGGTTTATGTTACGGTTGGTTATGGTTTCCCCAACCTCGACAACCAGCAATTGCCGGTATATTACAATTATTACAATGGTACTGTCAGCCAAAAAGGGCCGGTTACAGGTTCAGTTGATTACCGGTTTAACAGGAGCATGAGTATTGGTTTAATGGTAACCCATGGCACGGTAAATATGCCTTACTACGATTATAATGATCCTTCTACTCCTGTTATGAGGGGCTCTCTAAATAACTGGAGCTATATGCTGAATTTTGTAAGGTATATGCCGGCCAGCAAAAATGTAACTGCGTACCTGAGAACGGCCATTGGTATTAATTCATGGGTGCAGGATTTTACCGATGCTTCAGGCAATAAAATAAATCCACCGGCTGTGCCTTCAGATCTTGCATACCAGGTAGCACTGGGCGCCAGGTTTTATTTGAGTAAAAATGCAGGGCTGTTTGTTGAGGCGGGTTATGGGAAATATATTCTTCATGGCGGCGTATCATTTAAATTTTAGTCAGTTGATACCGGATGCTATCCAGGATCAAGTATCCGGTATGGCATCCGAATCACTCCGTTACGCCGGGGGTCTTTTTCTTCCGGAGAATCTTTTGCCTCTTAAGTTTTGTAGGTATCTCCACTCCTATCAATCTTCCCCAGGGTTTTAAATCAGGAACACGATCAAATATTATTTTTAATACTCCAATAAAGGGTATGGAAAGAAACATACCTGATATGCCCCACAATGCACCGCCTAACAGAACAATAACAATAGAGATCAGGGCATTTATTTTTACCCTGGAAGAAACGATGTAGGGAATTAAAAAATGGTTATCGATAAACTGGATAATTATGTAGGCGATCAGTATCCCCAATTGTGTTTGAAAGCCATCCTTTGTCACCGTTG
>JBDTVX010000447.1:0-2767 GCA_040007015.1 Ferruginibacter sp.
AAAAAGGCATACCCATTGTCTTTGTAAACCAGGATAAGGATTCATTGGGTATCATGATAGAGCAGGGTTTAAGAAACAATGATCTCTGTTCTTTTTACGATTCCATTGATGGCAGGCCTGCAACCGCTGAACGGGCCAAACGCGCTATTGCCGAAGGAAAGTTTTTGGCAGGCATTGTTGTTCCACCTGGCGCTACAAATGCTATCAGGAGAAACGTAACCCGGTTAGTAAATGAAACGATGGAACCTGATTCGGCTTTTAATAACGGGCTCTTAACAAGTAGCGATTCGGTAGAAATACAAATATTGATCGATCCTGTTGCGAAAAAATCTTTTCTCAATTCGATCACCAGCAATTTGAGGGAGTTTATTTCGGAGGTTAAAACGAAGATCATGTTTCAGACATTTTCGGAGCAGGTGGCTGAGATCATTCCTGGTAAATCGACCGGGCCTAAACATATTTTTGCAGCTTCACAAATTATTCAATACAAAGAAATTTATGCATCTGAAACAGGAGACAAACTGGTTCCAAATGCAGTTCAGCACAATGTGCCGGCCTGGACAATATTTGCCATGTTTTTTATTGTGATCCCGCTATCGGGCAGCATCATGAAAGAAAAAAATGAGGGAAGCGTTTTCCGTTTACACACCATGCCGGGTTCTTATTTATTACTGATCTCGGGAAAGATCATTGTTTATGTGATTGTTTGCTTCATCCAGTTTTTATTAATGCTTTCAGTAGGAATGATATTTTTACCCATGCTGGGTTTACCGGTATTGGTTTTAGGGAATAGTTTGACCGGCATTTTTATATTAACCCTTACCACGGCTTTTGCTGCTACAGGTTATGGCGTACTGGTGGGCACACTGGCTTCCACCGAGCAACAGGCAGCCATCATGGGTTCTCTTTCAATTCTTTTGCTATCGGCTTTGGGCGGCGTATGGGTGCCCACTTACATAATGCCGGAGATTATGCGTAATATTAGCGGAATTTCACCCTTGAACTGGTCATTAGAAGGATTTTATAAACTATTTTTAAGAGGTGCCGGAGCAGCAGCTATTTTGATAAATGCCGCAAAATTGATGGTGTTTGGTATTGCTGCACTTCTTATTGCATCGGTGGCGAACCGTGTAAAACGAACAATTTAATATATGGATGCGGAAACAATTATCGGGGATATAAAAAAATATATCGAAAAAACCATCATGGCGGAGGATATTACTATTGATGCGGATACAGAATTGCAGGATGCCGGGATAGATTCTTTTTCTATTGTGGAGATCATACTTTTTATTGAGCGGAAATATGGAGTGTCGATCCCGGATGATAAGTTAGTGCCGGAAAATTTTCGTACACTACGGGCGCTTTCGGTAACGGTGTTGGAACTAATATAGAACTGCCATGTCTGCAACTGATAGTTATGGTATTTTTGATGGCTACGTTTTTAGTCTATAATTTCTGATATATGTTTTTTTAATTTTTGATTTAGCCGTATAATCTTTATTATTGGGATTCATGATCCGGGAATGTGTAGTAAAATGATTTTAATTAAAGCAAATGATTTTATATGATAAAGCAGATCTTCCTAAAAAAGTACGCTTAAGCGGAGCCGACTGCTTTCATTTGGTGTTGGATAAACACGCAAAAAAAAACCAGGCCGGGGGAAATGTAATGCGTAAGATCATTTACTTTGACAATGCCCTGCCAGTTGAAAAAATAGACAGCGTATTACAGGCCTCGCCGCTTTTACATTGGCTGTGCAATATTGAATTGGTGCCGGGTTCATTGCTTGCCATACCTTATTGGAAATACAGCGATAAAGGAAATAAAATTTCACTCGGGGAATACCACCATATGGTAGAAGATGATATCCCTGCTGATATCTTAAACAAAGAAATTCCTGTCGATGGCAATGTATTCATAGAATGTGATATTGTTTATTATCCGTCCGGCAACTGTTCGCTGGTTATATCGTGGAACCATATACTGATGGACGGAAAAGGAAATTCATTGCTGATAAAACACCTGGATGCCATTGCAAATAACGAAGCAAATAAAATGGACAGCTTTTTTCCTGTCAAGGAAAAAAAAACAAATATCTTTCGGTATGTCATTAATATGTACCAGGTTAAAAAATTTGTACAGGACTCTTCCAAAAGGCCCATTTCTTCGGTAGCAGGTAAAAAGATAAAAAGCACCCCGGGTACATCATACAAAATAATTCATTACAATAATGAAAAATCAGAAAAAATTAGTGCCAATGCTTACAAAAGCGGCGCCCGGTTTGGCAATACTATTTTCTACATCGCATGCTGTGCCCATTTGATAAATGATCTAAATAAAAGACGTGGTAAAAAAGGAGTCATCTGGCTGCCGGTGCCATACGATGGAAGACCGAGAGGCGCAGTGGGGCCGGTCATTTCAAATTGTGTGGCATTTCTATTCTATCGTATTCCGCAGGCCGCATTAACCGGCTTACCCCAAACGGTAAAATGCATCAGTACCCAAATGACCACTCAAATTAAAGACCGAAGGCCACATAAGTATAACCTGTTCCTCGATTTGATGCGACATATACCGCTCGGTTTGTATTATACTTTTATAAACTACGCCGGCAGGGGTGTTTTTGCAAGTTTTTTATATACTTCCACCGGGGAAAATTTTACTGATTTAAAGCATTTATTTGGCCAGCCAATCCGTGATATTGCAATTTTGCCTGCACTGACTTTCCCTCCGGGGCTAACCTTTATATTTCTTAAACACAATA
>JBDTVX010000448.1:0-2748 GCA_040007015.1 Ferruginibacter sp.
ACCACCAACGTATAAAGGCTTTTCATGTAAAGGATGCCGAATTCAATCCTACCGGTAAGCAGGGAGTTTATGGAGGATACCAAAGCTGGGTGAACAGGGCGGGACGCTTCCGTTCGCTGGGCGATGGCCAGGTAGATTTCAAATCCATATTCAGTAAACTGGCTGCTTATGATTTTAAGGGCTGGGCTGTTATGGAATGGGAATGTGCAATAAAAAATTCGGAAGACGGGGCATCCGAGGGTGCGCCATTTATTAAAAGCCATATTATAAAAGTGACCGAAAAAGCATTTGACGATTTTGCGGGAACAGCTAACAATGATGAATTTAACAGGTCGTTGCTGGGGCTGTAATTTCAGGATTCTTTAAGAACGCCAAAGGCCCGCAAATTTTAAAAAAGGATGAGGTGTGGTTGTATGAATACTGGTTTGAAGTGACAGCTATCGGTTTTAAACCACTAACCGGATAAGCAGCGTCTTTTGGGTCGGTACCGACGAAGTCGGTATTCAAAAAATGCGATAGCAATTTTTTTGAAAGAAGAAAAAGCAGCTGCGTTCCGGTTACGCAGCCGCGCCCCCGTCCGACCAGGGGCATCCGGGCGGATGCTGAGGAGGCGAAAGCAGCGAATTAAAAAGATTTCAAAATGTAGAATGGTCTATACAACAACTTGATTTATCAATAAAACATTTTGTAATGATTGGTATATTATTTTCCTCATCAACCATTGCTTAAATCAGATGAATACACTTGATGATATTGAAATAAAAGATGGCTGGCAATTATTATTTGATGGTAAAACAATGAACGGATGGCACGGCTATAATAAAGACCGCATCGGGCCCGGCTGGCAGGTAGCGGAAGGCACATTGCACTTTGATGGAAGCGCCAAAGATGAATCAGTAAAAATGATCTGTAATGATATCGCCACTGATAAAATATTCCCGGAATTTCATTTAAACCTGGAATGGAAGATTTCGGTGAATGGCAACAGCGGTATCATGTTTCTCGTACAGGAAGATTCAAAATACCCCACTCCCTGGCTTACCGGTCCTGAAATGCAATTGCTGGATAATGAGGGTCATCACGATGGCCAGCTGGAAAAGCATCGTGCAGGCGACCTGTATGATCTGATCGCATGCAGTGTTGAAACGGTAAAGCCGGTTGGTGAATGGAACCGGGCGGAAATCATCCTTTTCCAGGGCAGGCTTACTTTTATACAAAATGATGTAGAAGTAGTATCCACTACTCTTTGGGATGATCATTGGAATAAATTGGTAGCTGGCAGCAAATTTAAAGACATGCCCGGTTTCGCAAAATCCAGGTCTGGAAAAATCACCCTGCAGGATCATGGAGGAGCAGTGTGGTTTCGCAGTATAAAAATTAAAGAACTATGATTAATTGAAAATTGAAAATTGAAAATTCTTTTGAATGGAAAGCTTATTGTTTTGATTTATAGTTTTTCAATGATTTAATAATACTGCCTGGCGTTAAAACCATTTTTAATTTTTAATTTTCAATTTTCAATTAAACACATGACCATTATCGTTTTATTTACAGCGATCCTCTTCTTACTCTTATTGATAGGATGGCTTAAGATCAATCCTTTTGTATCGTTGCTTTTAGCTGCTTTTTTTGTTGGTATTGTAAATGGCATGCCACTTAATATTCTGATCGGTTCCATAAACGGTGGCATCGGCAGTACCATGGGACCGCTGATACTAACCCTTGTTTTTGGAATGGTACTGGGCACCATTCTTTCCGAAACCGGCGCCGTACAGCAAATCAGTTCCCGGCTGATACATTTTTTTGGTGAAAAGTATATTAAACTGGCGATGGTCATCACCGGCTTTAGTGTGGGTATTGCCATGTTTTACAATGCCGGATTTTTGGTATTGATACCCCTGGTGTTTACAGTAGCTGCAAAAAGCGGAAGGCCCCTGGTAGTTATTGGCATTGCGGTGGCTTCCGGACTTTCTGTTACGCATTGTTTCCTTCCACCCCACCCTGGCCCTACCGCTTTAACGATTATTTTTAAAGCAGACATCGGGAAAACTTTGCTGTATGGTCTTATTGCGGGCATTCCGGCCTTAATTGCCGGCGGGCTGATATTCCCCCGGTTTATAAAAAATATCCGGCCTGCGGGCGAGCAAAAATTTTTTGCTGTTCAAACCTTTGATGAAAATAAATTACCTCCTTTTGGCATCAGCCTCCTTATCGCGGTGATCCCTGTTTTATTAATGGGGTTATATGCCTTATCCGAAATTTTTATGAAAAAGGATAGCCCGGCAGGAAGTGTATTAAAGTTTTTAGGTGATCCTGGTATTTCCTTATTCATTGCTTCATTTTTAGCAATTGTGTTTTTAGGGAAGAAAAGCGGGGCCAACCTGAAATTGCTGATGAACAAATCGTTTGATTCTGTAAACAGCGTAACCCTGATCCTACTGATCATTGCAGCGGGCGGAGCATTTAAACAGGTATTGGTAGATAGCGGAACAAGCAACGATATTGCTGAATATTTTAAGGGTTCATCCATTCCGCCACTTTTTTTGGCATGGCTGATCGCTGCATTTATCCGTATAGCAATTGGCTCGGCTACTGTGGCAGGCTTAACCGCCGCAGGTATTGTGCAGCCTTTAATAGCCAGTATGCAGGTAAGTCCCGAACTGATGGTAATTGCAATTGGCGCAGGAAGTGTAATGTGTTCCCATGTAAATGATTCCGGTTTCTGGATGTTCAAAGAATATTTTGGCC
>JBDTVX010000449.1:0-2692 GCA_040007015.1 Ferruginibacter sp.
GTGAAAATCCTTTATACCTTCCCCAGGCGAAAACCTATGATGGGTGTGCAGCACTTGGACCCTGTATTTTACTTACAGAAAAACCAATTGGTTCCGATACAAAAATCAGATTGACAATTACCAGGAATAATGAAACAGCTTTTACAGATACGATTGCGATCAGCCAGATGAAACGTACACCTGAAGAATTAACTTCCTTTGTTTACCGTGAATGCTCCTTCCCTAATGGTTGCATGATTATGACCGGCACTGGCATTGTACCCGGAAATGATTTTACATTACAAAGTGGTGATGAAATTTCAATAGTAATTGATAAAATTGGTGAACTGGTAAATATAGTGGCATAAGAAAACGGTAAAAAAATTAGCAGATGAAAAAAGCGGTTGCCTCCTTTCATATATTGGTATTCTTTTTTCTTTGCCTGGCAAGTTATACTCAAACAAAGAAAATTCCGCCGTATCCTAAAAGTGATCAAACATTAAAGGAATCCTACAAAGATGCTTTTTTAATGGGTGTGGCGGTCAATGATGCGATTGTATCAGGAAGAGATCAAGCGTCACAGAATATTGTTGTGAAACACTTCAACAGCATTACATTGGAAAACGCTATGAAAGCAGCACTAATAAATCCGCAGCCCGGCGTTTTTAACTTTGCACCTGCTGATGCATTTGTTGCCTTTGGAGAAGCCCATAAAATGTTCATTATTGGTCACACGTTAGTTTGGCATAACCAGGTGCCTCCCTGGTTTTTTACAAATGCGGCTGGTAAGCCTAATACAAAAGAAGAACAAATAGAGAGATTGCGGAGCCATATTAAAACAGTAGCAGGAAGATACGCAGGCCGGGTACACGCATGGGATGTAGTAAATGAAGTAATTGATAATGATGGCAGCTACAGGCCTACCCTATGGGTGAATGCTTTTGGCAGTGGTGATACACTGGTAAAGTATGCGTTTAAGTTTGCCAGCGAATTTGCACCCAATACGGAATTATACTACAACGATTTTAATGCCTGGCGGCCGGGAAAAAGAGACGGCATTGTCCGGATGGTTAAGATGTTGCAGAAAGAAGGAATACGGATTGATGGAGTAGGCATACAGGGGCACTGGGGACTTAATTATCCTAAAACAGCGTACATTGAAGCAGCTATTGATGCTTATGCAGCCTGCGGTGTAAAAGTGATGATCACTGAACTGGATGTGGATGTTTTACCCTTAACCAAAGAAGGGCAGATCATTGGACAGGGTATGAGTGATAAACAATTTCAACTGGAAGAGTTTAAACAATACCTCGATCCTTATCCTGAAGAATTACGGGATTCGATGCAGCAAATGCTCGCGAAACGTTACGAGGAATTATTCAACATTTTTTATGCAAAGAGGAATAAAATAAAAAGAGTGACCTGCTGGGGAGTACATGATGGCATGAGTTGGAAAAACGACTATCCGATTCCAGGCAGGACAAACTATCCGCTGCTTTGGGATAGGAACCGGCAACCAAAATCAGCATTCAATGCTGTGCTGCATGTTCCGGATAAAATGAAATAATATGACCGCAGCATAAATAACCATATGGAATTACTAGCCGTATTTTTTGCAATTTGCTTACAGCTATTTCTAACGTATAAAAAAGTAAGTTCTTTTTTATCATTGCTTGTTGCTGCAATACTCTCCGGTCTTTTTTTAGGAATGGCGCACATGAAGATTATTAAATCAGTAGAGAAAGGTGCCGGGAATACATTAGGCAGGCTGGGGTTAATCATTTGCCTTAGGGCAATATTGGCAAAAGTGCTGGAAACCAGTGGTGCTGCAGAAAAGATATCACTTACACTTATCAGTAGATTTCGACAAAAAAATATTAATTGGGCTGATAACTAATCCTTTGTATGTAAGATATGCATGGGCTGATAATCCTGTTAACCTTAACTTTATAATAAAGAAGCCCGCCCGGATGGCTCGGTCGGATGGGGGTTGCCTGCATCGCCATTTAGAACAGATATTTTCTGAAGTTAAAATAGCATCACACATTTAAATCCATTTAATAAAAGAAAAAAATATTATGAAGAAAACATTAGCACTGGGTATATTCTTAATCGTTATAGCATCAAAATTTTTGATGGCGCAACAACCTGCACCCGTAAAAGTGGCCAATGGAATGCTGCAGGGAATATATGAAAATGGCCTGACTGTTTATAAGGGAATTCCGTTTGCCGCTCCTCCCGTTGGCAATCTCAGGTGGAAGGCGCCACAGCCTGCTGCTAAATGGGGTGGCATACTCATGGCGGAAAAGTTTGCTCCGGGAGCCATGCAGGGAATTAATCCTCCGTCAGGCAAAAGTGAAGACTGTCTCTACCTGAATGTATGGTCGCCGGCAAAATCTGCCAACGAAAAACTACCCGTTCTGGTATGGATTTATGGCGGAGGGTTTGCTGTTGGATATACGTCTGACCCAATGTATAATGGCGGGAACCTGGCAAAGAAAGGCGTAATTTTAATTAGCATTGCATACCGTGTGGGGCAGCTTGGTTTTTTAGCGCATCCTGAATTAAGTAAGGAAAGTCCGGATCATGTATCGGGAAATTATGGGTTGCTCGATATGATTGCGGGGCTTGACTGGATAAAGAAAAATATTGCAGCATTTGGCGGCGACCCCCATAAGGTTACCATTTTTGGTGAATCTGCCGGAGGCATTGC
>JBDTVX010000450.1:0-2635 GCA_040007015.1 Ferruginibacter sp.
GCGACGGTAATTACCAGGGTCATTTTCATTTACAAACTGCAGTGTTCCCCGGTGGTCGGTAAATATGCCTCCTTGTAATAATGCAGTATTCATACTTACAGCTTTAAATCTTTACGGATGAACTCCAGTTTAAGCAATAATTTTTTGGTGCCTTCCAGGTCCAGCCGTACCGTATTGTGCGAGTGATAATCATCTATCTTTCCCACGGAATGGTTTCCTTCAGAAAAATACATTTCATAATTGAGATCCCTGGTATCGGCAGGCACCCTGTAAAAATTACCCATATCTTCCGCCTTCACCATGTCTTCCCTGTTTACCAATACTTCATATAATTTTTCGCCGTGACGGGTGCCAATAATCTTTATACTATTGTCTGCGTTATATAATTCCTTTAAAGCCTGCGCTAATACTTCAATAGTGGAAGCCGGGGATTTCTGAACAAAAATATCACCCTGGTTGCCATTGCTGAATGCAAAGATCACCAGGTCTACCGCATCTTCGAGGGTCATCATAAAGCGGGTCATATTGGGGTCCGTTATTGTAAGGGGCTTCCCCTCTTTTATTTGTTGAACCAATAGCGGTATCACCGAGCCCCTGCTGGCCATTACATTACCATAACGTGTGCCGAACAATAATGTATTGTCATCCACGATATTCCGTGAACGCGCCACCATTACCTTTTCCATCAAGGCCTTACTCATCCCCATTGCATTGATGGGGTACACTGCCTTATCCGTGCTTAAAATAACCACCCGGCTTACTTTTTCCTTAACAGCAGCCTCCAGTACATTTTCCGTACCCAGTATATTGGTTTTAACCGCTTCAACCGGGAAAAACTCGCAGGAGGGAACCTGCTTCAATGCCGCGGCGTGAAATATAAAATCCACCCCTGACACTGCATTCTCAACACTTCTGTAATCTCTTACATCGCCTATGTAAAACTTCACTTTAGGATTGTTTATGACTTTACGCATATCATCCTGCTTTTTTTCATCCCGGCTGAAAATGCGTATTTCTTTTAAAGCGGAATTTACAAACCTGCTTAACACCGCATTACCAAAAGAACCGGTACCGCCCGTTATTAAAAGTATTTTATTATCAAAGATTGTTGGTGCCATTTAAAGGGTTTTGTTATTATAAATTAAAATAATTTAAAGATTACTATCATGCTTTTGGGCTATAAATGCCTGTTTGAATTGTGCATTCACCTTAACATCGCTATAGTGATTGATTGAGTATTCTTTTGCAATATTCCCGATTTTTTTTCTCAATTCCTCGTTATGATACAATTCTTCAATTGCCGCTACCAGTATTTTTGAATTATTTTCTGTAACAATATATGCCCATTTGTTCTTTGCCGCGTGTTTTGCAACAGCCGTCGCGGCATTTGCGTATAAAAGAATGGGTGTAGCTGTTGCCATATATTCGCTTGCTTTGGTTGGCATTGAATATCTTAAAAACGAAACCGATTGCGCATCAAAATCGTTTGGTAACAAGAGCACGTCTGCAGACGCGAATAAAGCAGGCAGATCCTCATACGGCACAGGTTTTTTTATTTTCACGAAATCAAATTCCCTTATCTCATCAATCACATAGCTGATGCTGGTTGACTGCAGGTGAAATTCAATTTTTAAACCTTTTTCCACCAGTTCCTTCACTGCTTCCGCTAATTCAAAAAAACACTCCTGGATACCCGTACCGATGCGGCCCGCATACAATAAAATAAATGGATCATTGGCCCGGTAGTCTGTCTTTGAATGTTGCATCCAATGAGCCTCGTTTACCGGGTTATGAAAAGGGATAAATTGCTTGCCATAGCGATGCAAATATTCCTCACTCATTGCATCACTGATGCTCATCAATATTTTAGAATTGTTTATTAATAAACGAAAATGTTTATCAATTATTTTATGCCAGAACGATTTCAGGATGCCGTTTTTACTGATCGTTGATGGCCAGTCATCCATGATATGGATAATAACCGGCAAATTGTATTGTTTATTAAGTACTAATATAAAATCTATCAACTCCAAAGAAGACAGCTGTGTATAGATAATTTCGGGTGAATATTCCTGTACCCATTTTGCAAACCCGGGGCTCAGCCTTAACCTTCTTGTATAATGGTATAAACCTGAAAAATGTAAAAAACGGTTGTATAGCTGCATCTTTTTCGAAACAAGAAGTGGCGGCGAAGGCGATTGGCCCTGTGGCGGTTGTTTTACGGGCATCAAACCGGATGCATCGTGCTTTTGCCAAAGAAAAAACGGGAACCTTCGTTTGTTTTCTGTATACCCAAGCTGGTAGTAGGTATTGCAAACAGAATAATCGGGATTGCTGATCCGTTCTCCTGCCACGGCTATTCTATTTTTATCCCAGCCCTTAAACAGATTGGTCATGGTAATGCCGCCACCGGATGAAAGATCAAAATATTGTCCAACAATTAATACTTTAGGGAAACTGTTTCTCATTAAATTTAAATTAAAAAGCAGGATCGGGGAAAATAAACGAAATTTTTTTTTAACCGGACTGTTGAAGAACCATTATTGATCATTCAACCTATCACGCTATTAAAAATCCATTTACTTAGTGTCTGCAAGAAAACTCTGTAATTGAGAACTGATAAGCGTTCTAAAAG
>JBDTVX010000451.1:0-2517 GCA_040007015.1 Ferruginibacter sp.
ACATCCCTTTTTTGGCCCTGCCCTTTCCCAACAAAATTTTTAGTTCCCCGGGTGTGGCGCAATTTTGCTCGGCATCCCACACTTCACTGTAGAATTTATTTTTCATCATCCTCACCGGTGTAAGCTGCTTTAACGAAAGCATCGTATCCCCCTCTTTTGCATTGACCACTGCTGTTTTAAAATTTGGATGGGAAGACGCTTCATTACTGGCAACAAAACGGCTACCCAGCTGTACTGCCTCCGCCCCCAATACCATTGCACCTAACATTTGCCTCCCCGAGGCGATACCGCCTGCTGCAATCACAGGAATACTAACCGAACTGCAAACCGCCGGCACCAGCACCATGGTGGTTGTTTCATCCTTTCCATTGTGACCACCTGCTTCAAATCCTTCGGCCACCACTGCGTGACAGCCTGCTTCAGCGGCCTTTATTGCAAACTTACTGCTGCTTACCACGTGTACAACGGTAATGCCGTTTTGCCTTAACAATGAAGTAAATGTTTTGGGATTGCCCGCAGATGTAAAAACAATGGGTACTTTTTCTTCAATAATAGCCTGGATGTGCTGATCGATGCCGGGGTATAGCAGCGGCACATTTACTCCAAAAGGCTTACCGGTGGCCGCTTTACATTTAATGATATGTTCCCTTAATACTTCGGTGTACATGCTTCCGCTGCCAATCAGGCCCAAACCTCCCGCATTGCTGACCGCACTTGCCAGCCGCCACCCGCTTGCCCATATCATGCCGGCCTGGATGATCGGGTAATCAATCTTAAAAAGCCGGGTGATCCTGTTAGAGAATGGCATAAGCAATGAATAATGAGCAATGAATAATGAATAATTAAAAAGATGCAATCGACTTCATCCTGCATCATATGCAGTAAATGAACAAAACCCTTACTGCCGCTGGCTTAGATGCCTGCTCTATTAATTTCCGGACCGGGCAATTAAGACTTAAACTTTGCTCGCCGTTATAACGAAATCCCTGTTCTAATATTCCTAAACCGGTTTTAATCTACTGCGAAAAAGCATATTTATTACTAAGGCGTAAATATCTAAAAAGTAAAGAAATTCACAATAAACCCCCGTTATTCATTATTCATTACCCAAGATCAATATCCGTATTATCCCCAATATTCAATGATCTTGTTTCCCCTTTTATCCCCGTATCGCTGCCAATTAATGAATCACCCAATACCACATCATACAACCTTGAGAAAGAGCCAATGATCGATTCTTTTACAATGGTATAATTAAGGATGGTATTTTCGCCGATCGTTACATTTGGGCCTATCACGGAATTTTTTATATTACAGCCTTCAGCAATACTTACAGGTGGAATAATAATGGTATTCTCAAATTTCTCCATCCCGGCTACCTTGCCACCAAATTTTTTCAGCAGAATGGCATTGGACTTAAGAATGGTTTCTTTTTTTCCGCAATCAAACCAGTTTTGCACTCTTACGGATTTGAATTTGGCGCCGGTTTGAATCATGCATTCCAGCGCGTCCGTTAAACTAAGATCCCCGGTTGACTTCCCGGCTTTATCCATGATCTTTTTTAAACAGATAAAAAGATCATGGGTCTGAATTACCTTATAAATGCCCACCAGGGCCATATTGCTTTTAGGGATGGCGGGCTTTTCTACCACCCGGCTGATAAACCCGTCTTCTTCAATTTCGGCTACCCCAAAATTGCGGGGATCATCAACTTTTTTTACAGCCAGCATTGAATACGGCGACTCGATCATCGCTTTTACATCATACTCCGCGATCGTATCACCCAATACAATCAGTACTTCATCTTCTCCTACAATTTCTTTTGCCAGGTCAATGGCATGCCCGGTTCCGTATCTTTCATTCTGGTATACAAAATGACAGGTAAGGCCGGGATAATTTGCTTTTACATAATCCTGGATTTTTTCGCCCAGGTACCCAACGATAAAAATAAATTCATTAATACCTGCCTCATGCAACTGGTCGACAATGATACTTAAGATAGTTTTTCCTGCTAAAGGAATCAGGGCCTTTGGCTGTGTATATGTGTGTGGGCGAAGCTTGGTACCTGCGCCTGCTACTGGAATAATCGCCTTCATACTTATAACTTAATGCGCAAACCGCGAATACTTTTACAATAAGATGCTGCCGGTTCTATGTTAAAAATAATTACACGAATTATATAATACGAATCCGAAATTAAGAATGTAACACAGCGCTGGTTTAAAACAGTGTGTGAAAGTAGTTCATTTTGTGTAAATGATACATGTTATAACCGCTATTTATTCGTATTCATTCTGATAAGTAATCTCCGGTTTGTATATTTGCAGACATAAAAAAGATTCATGCAAAGAGATACATTGGTTTTTGATATAATCCGCAAGGAATTAGAACGTCAACGCCGCGGCATTGAGCTGATCGCTTCGGAAAATTTCGCTTCTCTACAGGTGATACAGGCTTCGGGGAATGTAATGACCAATAAATATGCGGAAGGCTACCCCGGAAAAAGGTATTATGCAG